>JBAPXO010000851.1:0-2087 GCA_049284255.1 Solirubrobacteraceae bacterium
CTCCAGCAGCCCGCGCCTTCGCTCGCCGAGCTCCAACAGCAGCGGCTCGAAGAGCTGGCGCGCGACCCCGAAGGCGAACTCCTGCTCGAGCTCCCGGGCCCGGGCGGTCAATACGTGCATGCCGGCCTCGCGGGCCGCGTCGCGCGTCGCCCGCAGGAGCGCCGTCTTGCCGATCCCCGCCGGTCCCTCGATCATGGCCAGCCGGCCAGAGCCCTGGAGCGCCCTGAGCAGCGCCCGCCGCAGCGCGGCCACCTCGGACTCACGCTCGAGCAGCCCCGCCGAGCCAACCGTCCCAGTCGTTGATGGCTCGCCGGTGGACATCGGCGTAAACGGTACCGGCGCAGGGCGAAATCTCCGGTGCGGGGGGCGAGCCCGGGCCGCCTGCGGGCTCTCGACGTCATGGCCAACCGTCGCCCGCGCTCTCAGCCAGACACTCGTGATCACACAGACGCCCGGAAACGCGAGCGTGATCAGAAAGGTCCGCCTCGCGGACACTCGCGATCTACGTCCGTGAAAGTGCTCGGTCCGAGATCACAAGTGTCCGTTTCTGGGACGAATCTGCAACGCGCGGCGGCGATCGCGCAGGCGCAGCGCGGCCGGGTGACCCGGAGCCAGCTCCTCGTGGCTGGAGTGCACCGGGGAGCGATCACCCGAATGATCCGCGCGGGCCTGCTCGTGCCTGCTCACCGCGGCGTCTACACGTTCGGGCTCCACACTCCCACAGCGTTCGGCGCCGAGACCGCGGCGCTCCTGGCCTGCCGGGAGGGCGCCGTCCTCAGCCATTCCTCGGCGGCCATCGTCTGGGAGGTCTGGCCGGCCGACGAGCGACCTCACCGTTACGTGCACGTCACCGTCGCCGGCGCGCCCGTGGGCCGTCAGGCCGGGATCCTCGGCCATCGCAGCCGGCGTGTGACCAGAAAGGACGTCCGCTGGCGTCGTGGCCTGCCCGTCACCTCACCCGCCCGGACGCTGCTCGACCTCGGGCCTCTCCTCTCTGCCCGGGAGCTCGAGCACCTGTTCGATGAGTTCCTGATCAAGCGCGTAATCCGCCCCGGAGACCTCGCCGACATACTCAACCGTTGCGGGCAGCACCCTGGCCGCCGCGCGCTCAACAATCTCGCCGACGCCTACAACGACACCGGGTTCACACGCTCCAAGGCCGAGCGACTCTTCCGTGAGCTGATCCGCGAGGCTCGCCTGCCTGAGCCGCAGACCAACGTCCGCCTCCACGGTTACGAGGTCGACGCCTACTGGCCCCAGCAGCGCCTCGCCGTCGAGGTCGACGGCTACACCTTCCACCGCACCCGCCGCGCCTTCGAGAACGACCGGCGCAAGAGCGCTCACCTCCAGGCAGAGGGGATCGCCAACATGCGCGTGACCTGGCTCCAGCTCGCAAACGAGAGCATGGCGACGATCGCAGCAGTGGCCCGCGCTCTCGGGACAGCGTCTTGAGCCTGTCTCAGAACGCTGGCACCCGTCTGGCGACGGCGGATTGGCGCGGATGCCTCGTCCTCGGACCCTCGAAATAGCGCCGGTATTCCGTCGGTCCTGCGTCCTGGCCCCGCTTGATCCGGCGCCGCCAGTCAAGCACCCCGTTCTGAGACAGGCTCTTAGGGCAAAGCCCCGGTAAAGTGGCCGCGCCATGTTCTCGAAGGTCCTGATCGCCAACCGCGGCGAGATCGCGGTCAGAATCCTGCGCGCCTGCGAGGAACTGGGGATCGCGACAGTGGCCGTCTATTCAGAGCTCGATCGCGACGCGCTGCACGTCAAGCGCGCCGACGAGGCGTATCTGCTCGGCGCCGGTCCAGCGTCAGAGAGCTACCTGAACATCGCCAAGATCCTTGAGGTGATCGAGCAGTCGGGCGCCGAGGCCGTGCACCCCGGATACGGGTTCCTGGCCGAGAACGCCGCCTTTGCCAAAGCGCTCGAGGACAAGAACATCGTTTTCATCGGACCCCCGAGCAGCGCGATCGAAGCCATGGGATCAAAGACCCGCGCCCGCGAGCTCATGGAAAAGGCGGGTGTGCCGATCGTCCCCGGTACGACCGAGCCCGTCGACACCATCGAGGACGCCCAGAAGGTCATCG
>JBAPXO010000852.1:0-3022 GCA_049284255.1 Solirubrobacteraceae bacterium
TCCCGACGGTGTGCTTGACCGGTCGCTGCGACAGCAGCGAGGTCAACGCGGTCACCATCGTCACGCCGGCGCTCGGACCGTCCTTGGGGATCGCTCCCGCCGGGACGTGGACGTGGAACGAGTGATCCTCGAACGCGGACGGCTCGATACCCAGGTCACTGGCATGGCCGCGAACGTAGGAGAGCGCGATCTGCGCCGACTCCTTCATCACGTCGCCCAGCTGTCCCGTAAGGGTCAAGCCTGGCTTGCCCGGCATCTCCGTCGCCTCGACGAACAGCACGTCGCCTCCGGCGCCCGTGACCGCCAGTCCCGTCGCTACACCCGGCACCGCGGTGCGGATCGCCGACTCCTGGAAGAACCGCTGGCGCCCGAGGGCGTCGCGGACGGCGTCGATGTCGATCGTGACCGGCGCCTCGGCGGCGCTTGACGCGATTTTCGTCGCGGTCTTGCGCAGCAGGGTCCCCAGGTCACGCTCGAGCTGGCGAACGCCGGCCTCACGCGTGTATTCGGTGGTCACCGTTTCCAGGACGTCGTCGGAGATCTCGACCTCCTCGGACCGCAGGCCGTTGCGCTCCAGCTGGCGCGGCCACAGGTAGCCGCGGGCGATCGCCACCTTCTCGGAGGTGGTGTAGCCGTCGAAGCGGATGACCTCCATGCGGTCCAGCAGCGGGCCCGGGATGGTGTCGGCCACGTTGGCGGTCGCGATGAACATCACGCCGCTCAGGTCGAGCTCCAGGTCCAGATAGTGGTCACGGAACGAGTGGTTCTGGGCCGGATCGAGCACCTCGAGCAGGGCCGCGCTCGGGTCGCCACGCCAATCGGCGCCGACCTTGTCGACCTCGTCGAGCATGATCACCGGGTTCATCGTCCCGGCGTCTCGCAGGGCGCGAACCAGCCGACCCGGGAGAGCACCGATGTAGGTGCGCCGGTGACCGCGGATCTCGGCCTCGTCGCGGACGCCACCCAGCGACATGCGGATGAACTTCCGTCCGGTGGCGCGGGCGATCGACTCGCCGATCGAGGTCTTGCCGGTGCCGGGCGGTCCGATCAGGGTGAGGATTGCGCCGGAGCGCTTGTCCTCGGTGATCCCGCGATCGACGCGCAGCTTCTTGACGGCGATGTACTCGACGATCCGGTCCTTGACGTCCTCCAGGCCGGCGTGATCCTCATCGAGGATGACGCGGGCGTGCACGGGATCGAGTTTCTCCTCGGACTTCTCAGACCACGGCACCGCGATCAGCCAGTCCAGATAGGCGCGGATGACGTTCGACTCGGCTGACTGCTCGCCCATGCGCTCCAAGCGGCCGAGCTCCTTGTCGGCCTGCTCGCGAGCGTGCTCGGGCATGCCCGCCTCTTCGATCTTGGTCCGGTACTCCTCCACGATCGAGGCGTCGTCCTCATCGAGCTCCTTGCGGATCGAATCCATCTGCTTGCGCAGGAAGTACTCGCGCTGCTGCTTCTCGGCGCCGGACTCCACGTCTTCGCGGATCCGCTTGCGCACCTGCAGCTCGGCCAGCCGCTCGCGCTGGTAGCCGAGGGCGAGCTCGAGGCGCTCGGTGACGTCGACGGTCTGCAGCAGCTTGACCTTCTGCTCGTAGGTGATATCGGGGCTGTAGCCGCTGGTGTCAGCCAGGGTGCC
This sequence comes from Solirubrobacteraceae bacterium, assembly GCA_049284255.1. Taxonomy (GTDB): domain Bacteria; phylum Actinomycetota; class Thermoleophilia; order Solirubrobacterales; family Solirubrobacteraceae; genus Palsa-465. The sequence continues at coordinate 1,640 of JBAPXO010000852.1, forward strand.
GGGCTCCGAGATGCTCCGCAAGAAGGCGGAAATGCGTCCGTCGTCGCCGCGGACCTCGAGGATCTCCTCGACCACGGCGCGATACTCGCGCTCCAGGTTGCGGGTCTTGCCGTCGACCGGCACGGGATCGGGCTGCTCGTCGACCTCGACGAACAGGCGCCCGTCGGGCAGCGTCTGGGCAGCGCCCGCGATCCCGCGGTGCAGGCCCTGCAGCTCGAACGCGCGGCCGCCACCGGGCAGCCTGACGCGCTGACTCACTTCGGCGACCGTGCCAATGGCCGCGAATTCCTGCTCATGCCGCGGCACCAGCAGGACACGCTCTTCGTCGCCGGCGTCGATCGCCAGCGTGAGCGACATGCCCGGGAAGACGACGACGTCGTCCAGCGGGACCAAAAGAAGGCGACTCATCAAGTCTTCACTTTCGTTAGTTGCTAACCAAGAATAAGTACAGGATACCACCGACAGGGATGGAGCTGCACCTAGATCTCAGTCTCTGCGACTGAGATTATCAGGGGGTTGGGTGGCGCCCTGGCCTGCGCCGGGGAGGCGTGGGTGGGGAGGGGGGCGGTCGCTCGATCCGAGTTTTGGGATCATGCGGCCCAGATGTCTTCCAAGCCCGACAAGCAGGCTCGCGACGTGCTGGCCGCCGAGGAGTTCGTCGTGCCGGCGCCGGACCCGGCGCTTCACCACGAGGCCGCCCGCGACGTCCTGGCCGCCGAGGAGTTCGTCGTGCCGGCGCCCGACCCGGCGCTCGGACACCACGGGCCGGTGCAACTGCCCGACGATCCGACGGGGATCGTGGAGGCCCACGACGTGCTCGCGGCCGAGGAGTTCGCGATGCCGGCGCCGCGGCGGGGGACGCCCGAAACGCCGCGGGAAGGGGGCGCCAAAGGTCGCGCCACCCTGTTGGCCGTAGGAGCGCTTACGTTGGTAGCGCTCGCGCGGCGCAAACGCAGGGGGTGAAACCGGCCGCGCCCCGGGCTCTAACCGGGCGTGACGCAATCTGGTTCCCTCTACGGCGACTCAGGTGACACACGTCTGGGCGGCCTCGCGGTGCGCCAGCACGGTGTTGTCTCGATCTTGCAGTTAGAGCGGCTCGGGTACTCGAAGCACGAGATCCACCATCGGGTCCGCGCGGGCCGGCTCCACCGCTTGCATCGTGGCGTGTACCTGTTCGGCTACGGCCGAATCACCCTGCGCGGCCGCTGGATGGCCTCCGTCCTGGCCTGCGGCCCAGGAGCGGTCCTCAGCCACCGCGCTGCCGCCGCCCTCCACGACCTACGCGGGGCGCCCTGGTCCCCGATCGACGTCACCGCCGCCACGAGACACCACCTCGACGGCATACGAAGCCACCACGCCCGCCACCTCGACGCCGCAGACATC
>JBAPXO010000853.1:0-5967 GCA_049284255.1 Solirubrobacteraceae bacterium
CCCCGGGCGGGGCCAACGCCGCGCGCAACGCCGGCGTGCGCGCCGCCCGCAGCGACCTGATCGTCCTCGTCGACGACGACGTCGAGGCGCCCGCCGGATGGCTTGGAGCATTGCTCGACGGCGCCGCGGTCAATCCCAGCCATGACGTCTTCGGCGGCCCGATACGAGCGCGTCTGGAGGGCGGAGGGCCACGCGCCTGCGGTCGAGAGCCGGCGCCGATCACCACGCTTGACTGTGGGCCTGACGACCGAGACGTCGAACTGGTGTGGAGCGCCAACATGGCGATCCGCCGAGCGGCGCTTGACCGGGTTGGCGCTTTTGACGAGACGTTGCGCGGGCGCGGCGAGGAGGAGGATTGGGAGCGGCGCTATCGCGCCGGCGGCGGTCACGTGCGGTATCTCGCCGCGGCCGGACTTGACCATCGACGTACCCCCGCCGACTCTCGGGTTTCGGCGTTGTCGCGCGCGGCCTATGCGCTGGGCCGCGGGGCGCGACGCTACGACGAGCGCAAGGCGCTACCGCCCTCGCTGCTGGTGGAGAGCCGGGTGCTCCTCGGATGCGGATGGCACGTTCTGCGGCGGCGCTGCGCGATCGGGATCGTTCTCGGAGCCCATGCCGCCGGGCGGCTGCGCGAGGCCATGACCGGGCGCCGACCGTGAACGTCCCGCCCCCGGCAGATGACTTCCTCTCGGGCACCAGCGGTCAGGTGGTCGGCATCCGCGCCACCTCACGGGCCGTGCTCGCCGACGCCGCGTGCGACCTCATGTCGCTCATGAGACTCGAGCCGTGGCGGTTGCGCCGGGCTGCGCGGAGCTGGCCGCGGCGCCGCGTGCTGGCGCTCGGAATCGAGCGCGTCGACATGCCCAACATCCTCGCCGCCGCCCGAACCGAGCTGCAGCGTTCCCACCACGAGCTCGAATTCGCCAGCACCGACGTCGGCGATCGGGGCAAGTTCGAGAACCTCAACCGGCTGCTCGCCGCCCACCCGGCGGCCGGACACGACTGGCTGCTGTTGATCGACGATGACGTCAGCCTCCCCCCGGGCTTTCTGGACGCCTTCGTTTTCTTGGCCGAGCGCTTCGGGCTGGCCCTCGCCCAGCCCGCGCATCGCCGGCGCTCGCATGCCGCCTATGAGGTCACCCGCCGGCGACCGGGAAGCGTGGTGCGCCAGACCGCGTTCGTCGAGATCGGTCCGGTCTGCGGGCTGCACGCCGTGACGTTTAAAGCGCTGCTGCCCTTCCCGAACCTGCGCGCCGGCTGGGGCCTGGACCTTCACTGGTCGGCGCTCGCCCGCCAGCACGGCTGGCGCGAGGGCATCATCGACGCCATCCCCATCGGCCACGGCCTGAGGAGGATCGCGACCGGCTATGACCGCGGCGGCGCGGTCTCGGAAGCCCGCGCGTTCCTCAACGGCCGGCCCTACACCCCGGCCCAGCAGGCGCAGACGACGCTCGCCCGATATCGCGGCTGGCGATGAGGGTCCTGGTCCTCGCCGAGTACTACCCGCGTGCCGGCGACCCGACGTCGGGCATCTGGGCACATCGCCAGACCATCGCCGCCCGTGACGCCGGAGCCGATGTCCGCGTGCTCGTCCTGCATCGCCCCCTGCCCCCACTGGCTTCGCTGCGCCGGTTGGATGCGAGGGCGATCCGCGCTGCGCTCGCCCCCCAGCCGCCCGCGGCCGAGCTCGATGGCGTCCCCATCCAGTACCTGCGCTACCTGTCGCCGCCTCGCCCCTGGAGCTACGCCTCGTGGGGAGCCTGGGCGGCGCCGGTCGTGCGCCGGGCGCTGGCCCGTGTCCGGGAGGAGTTCGCCTTCGACCTCGTCCACGCCCACTATGCGGTGCCCGCAGGTGACGCCGTTCGCCGCGCTGCCCCCGACGCTCCGCTGCTCGTCTCCGTCCACGGCGGCGACGTTCACGGACCCCACGCGCAGGCGCCAACCGTGAAAGCGACGCTCGAGCACGCTGCCCTCGTGCTCGCCAACAGTGCCGGGACCGCGCGGCGGTGCGCGGAGCGTGGCGCCCGGGCCACCCGGGTCGTCCACCTCGGCGCCGACCTGAGCGCTCCCGGCGTTAGACCGGCCACGCCGGCGCTCGTCTCGGTTGGCAACCTGGTCGCTCGAAAGCGCCACGCCGACGTGGTGCAGGCGCTGGGCATCCTCCGCGACCGCCGCCCCGACCTGCGTTACGAGATCGTCGGCGACGGGCCAGAGCGGGAGCGACTGGCCGCGCTCGCGGGCGCCCTGGGAGTGCAGGACCGGGTCCGGCTGCTCGGCCGCCTACCCCCCGACGAGGCGGCGGCCGCGGCGCGGCGCGCCTCGCTGTTCGTTCTCCCAAGCGTGTCCGAGGCCTTCGGAGTGGCCTACATCGAGGCCATGGCCGGCGGCGTCCCGGCGATCGGCTGCCGCGGCGAGGACGGCCCCGAGGAGATCGCCGCCGCGGGTGACGGGATCGAGCTCGTCGAGCCCGGAAGTCCCCACGAGCTCGCGGAGGTCATCGACCGCCTTCTCGGCGATCCTCTGCGTCTGCAGGCGCTGGGCGAGGCGGCCCGTGAGACGGTTGTCCGCGAGTTCACCTGGGAGCGTTGTGGCGCCGAGACGGTCAGGGCGTATCGGGATTTGCTCGGTCGCTGAGACGCCGGGCGGCTCCCACCGCGCCGCCGGTGTAGAAGTGGTCACGGGGTCGTTCGTAGAACTCGTGGTACTCAAACCCGAACTCCTCGCTGGTCTCCGTGAGGGCGGGCGTGGCATGGACGTTGTCTGAGACGAGCACCCCGCCGGGGGATAAACGAGGCGCCACAGTCCGCAGCTCGAAGCGCTCGTGCTCGTAGGTGTGAAGGCTGTCGTGGATGAAGAGGTCGACCTGCGGTGCGTCGGCCAGGAGCGTCGGGAGACCCGACCGCGTGGACTCCAGGCGCAGCTCCCAACCGGGATGGCCGGCTGCCAGCCAGCCCGCAGCCGGGTTGACATCAAACGACACCAGTCGCGCCTGGGGCCCCTCTCCGGCGTTGAGCTCCAGAGCGCGCAGAAGCAGCAGCGAGCCGAGGCCGTCGTGGACGCCGGCCTCGATCACCAGCCCCGGGGACAGCAGGCGCACGAGCGCGTACCAGCCCAGGCGCTTTCCGAACGGCGGCTCGGGCTTGCTCCATGCCCAGTGGCCTTCCGTGGCGGCGCGCAGCCGCTGGCGGAGGACGGGATCGCTGTGTGCCTCGTCGGTGACTCGTCGGGCGTCGTCGGGCGAGCAGCGGGCGACCGCCGCCACCCAGGCGATCATGTCGGACTCGTTGGCGAGCTCGTAGGAGAAGTTGTTGGGCTCGGGATCGGTGAGCACATAGCCCAGGTTCGAACTCAGCGAACCGCCGGCACGACGCACCGCGCGGGCCTTGCTGATCCACCGCCAACGGCGCAGGTACCGCGGGTCCAGGCCCGCCCTCTGGGCAAGTTCCCGAGCATCGGCGTGCCATGACATGGCCGCGAATCTAGTGGTCCCCACCAGCCTCGACGGTTGACGAGGAACAAATCGGGTCGCTAAGCGTTGATTAGACACCCCATGAGCCGACGGTTCCCATTGCTAGCCTCCGCACCCGTGTCGTCTCTCGCCGCGGCGCCAGAGCGCGCCGGGCAAGGCCCCCCGGCGCCGTCCAGACTTCGTTCCGTCGGACCCTTCGCGGGCACCACCGACCTCCTGCTTGGCCTGGGCCTGACGGCCGGGCTGATGGCGCTGGCATTCGTGACCACCGGTGGCGTCGACCAGGTCGTGACCGGGCCAGACACGTGGGCGGAGATCGCCGTGACCCTGGTCGGGGCCGGGGCGTGCGCCACGGCCGTGCTCTTCGGAGGCCGCGGCCGGGCCTGGGGCGGCGTGACAGTCGGACTGTTCGCGCTCCTGACGGGGTTGACCGCGCTCTCGATCACCTGGTCGGTGGAACCCGACTTCTCGTGGTTTGGCGCCAATCAGATGCTGTCCTATCTGGCGATGTTCGCGGGGGCCGCCGCGATCGCCCGGGTCGCGCCGGAGCGATGGCGCGCACTGCTGGGCGCCATCACCGCGACGATGGTCGGTCTGAGCGCCTACGCCCTGCTCGCCAAGGTATGGCCGGCGACAACGGATGCCCTCAACTCTCCCGGGCGTCTCTTAGGTCCTTTCGGCTACTGGAACGCGATCGGGCTGGCCGGCGCACTCGGGATCCCGGCCTGCCTGTGGTCCGGTGCCCGTCGCGAGGCCGGCCCGGTCCTGCGCGCCCTGTCGGTACCCGGGATGTCGCTTTGCATCAGCGTCGTGGTGCTCTCCTACTCCCGCTCGGCGCTCTTCGTGGCGATCCTGGGAACGGCGTGCTGGCTGGTAGTGGTCCCGCTGCGCCTGCGTGCGGCAGCGGTCCTCGCCCTCGGTGCGGGCGGGGCCGCAGTCATCTCCGGCTGGGCGCTGGCCACACCCGGACTGACGAGCAACAGCGCCTCGCTGGCCTTGCAGACCTCAGCCGGTCACACCTTCGGGATCGTCTTGCTGATCGCCGTTGCGGTCATCACCGGGGTCGGTTTCGCGGCCGCGGTGGCGATGGACCGTGTCACGCTCGATCCCCTGGTTCGCCGCCGAGCAGGCACGGCGCTCGTCGTGCTCGTGGCCTTGATTCCGGTCGTCGGCATCGTGGGCCTGGCCGAGAGCTCGCGCGGCCTTACCGGACAGATCTCACACGCCTGGGACTCGTTCACCCAGGTCAACGGATCGGTCGGCAACAACGCCGGGCGAATCTTCCAGTTCGGCAACAGCCGTCGGCTGTACTGGGATGAGGGCATAACCGTCGGCAAGCACGAACTCCTCAGAGGGGTGGGGGCGCTCGGTTACGCCACCGCCCGGCTGCGGTACTCAAACGATCGTTTCAAGGCCGATCACGCCCACAGCTACCTGGTCGAGACCTTCGCCGACCTCGGCCTGATCGGAGTTGTCCTCACGCTTGCGCTTTTGGTCGCTTGGTGCGTGGCCGCTGCCCGCGCGGTGGCCCTACCAAGCCGCTGGCGGGCGGTGAGCGCCGCTCACGTCAGCGAGCGTGAAGGGCTGATCACGCTGGCGATCCTGGTCGTGATGTTCGGCATCCAGTCGGCGATCGACTGGACCTGGTACTTCCCGGGCGTGGTGATCCCCGTCCTGCTCTGTGCGGGCTGGCTGGCGGGCCGAGGGCCGCTTTCTGAGCCGGTCGGGCGGCTGCGGGAGCGGGCACCAATCCTCCAGCGGCCCGGCGCGGGCCTGGTGGTCACCGCGCTGGCAGCACTCGCGCTGCTCGGAGCATGGGTCATCTGGCAGCCACTGCGCTCGGCGCAGGAGCTAAACGCCGTCTCCTCAGCGCGCTCCAACCCCCAGGCGTTCGCGCAGGCACGCTCGGCGGCGTCAAGCGACCCCCTGGCCTACGAGCCGCTGTTCGTACTCTCCGCCCTCTACCAACGGATCAAGGAGAACGGCCTGGCCCGCGCCGAGCTCGTCAAGGCGGTCCAGCTCCAGCCGGCTAACTCCGTTACCTGGCAACAGCTCGGCGACTTCGAGCTGAGCGCGGGCGCCCCCCGCCAGGCCCTCGCCGCGCTCGGCAAGGCGGCTTCCCTGGACCCCACGTCCTCGGCGATCCAGCTTGCCATCCTCCAGGCCCAAGCGGCGTTGCGTAAGTAGGCTCCGCGCTCCGCAGGGCCTTGCGCGCGGCGATTTGGAGACCCGTTCGGCTCTACGTCGTCCTCACGGGAGCTGAATGCAGACCCAGCTTTTGGTTAGGGGCCCCAGGCGCTCCGGGACTGCCGCACCAAATAGGTGTTCCAGCTCTTTCCGGCGCAGGAGATGTATCTCCTCGACGTCGCTTCCCGCTCCAAGCCGCCAATAGTGGCGCCGCAGCGACGGCGGGAGCCAGTGAGCTCCGGGGAGAAGCGAATGTGGCTCAACCGGAAACCCGAGAGCTGGTGTCTGGACATACCAACCCCGACCAACTC
>JBAPXO010000854.1:0-4236 GCA_049284255.1 Solirubrobacteraceae bacterium
GTCAGGAAGAACCCGAGCCGTGCCTGTCCGCCACGCGGTTCGCCGGCCGTGGCGGACCTGGACCCGAATGCGTGGATTGGCCTGAAGGTTGCGCACGTAGGCGGCCCTGGTGCCGTGCTCGGCGACTATCCAGAAGCTGTCGCCGATCAGGCCGTCGCCGACCGGGGTGCGCCGGGGCTGCCCAGTGCGGCGACCGATCGTCTCGAGCAGCGCGTATCCCGGCGGGACCAGGCCAAGGCTGAACAGCACCCTGACCGGCGGATTGACGAGGTAGCGCTGGAGGGCGCGGACGAGACGGAGCTTCACGGGCGCGCGCCAGCCTAGGCGATCGCCTGCCCCCACGGTGCGGGTCAGCTAGCGTGCGCGCGGTGATCCATGGGTTCGTCGCACCCGGGTTTGAGACGGTCCGGGAGGAGTTCGAGGCGAACTTCCGCCGTCGAGGCGACCTCGGCGCGGCATGCGCGGTCTACCTGCACGGCCAACCGGTAGTCGATCTCTGGGGAGGGCATCGGGATGTCGCGGGCCATGAGCCGTGGCTGCGAGACACCCTCGTCATGGTGTATTCGACCTCCAAGGGCCTGGCGGCGATGACGATCGCGTTGGCGAACTCGCGAGGATGGCTGGACTACGACGAGCTGGTAGCCAGCTACTGGCCGGAGTTCGCCGAAAACGGGAAGGGCGAGATCACCGTCCGTCAGCTGCTCTCGCATCAGGCCGGCCTGTGCGCGATCGACGAGCCGCTGGACGCCAACCGACTTGGAAACCTCGACGGCTTGGCCGACCTGCTCGCGAGCCAGCGCCCGGCCTGGGAGCCGGGGACGCGGCAGGGCTATCACGCCCTCAGCCTGGGCTGGTATGAGGGCGAGCTCATTCGCCGCGTCGATCCCGAACGCCGATCCCTGGGGACGTTCTTCGCCCAGGAGATCGCGGATGCGCTCGGGATCGAGTTCTACTTCGGCCTGCCGCCCGAGGTCGAGGACAAACGCGTGGCTTGCATCAAGGGCTCCGGCGTGATCGGCGCACTCCTTCATCCGCGGGGAATGCCGCCGGCGATGCTCGCCGCCTTTTTGCGGCCCTCCTCGCTGACCTCGCGGGTGTTCGCCAACCCGAAGCTACGCCAGACCTCCGATCTCGACGCTCCCGAGTACCGCGCCGTCGAGGTGCCGGCGGGGGCGGGAATCGGTCAGGTCAGGGGAATTGCGAAGGCCTACGGCGAGCTCGCGAACGGCGGGGGCGAGCTTGGGGTATCGGCATCGACCTTCGCGGAGCTGACCGCGCCGCCGCGGCCGCCCTCAGCCTCGAAGCGTGACCTCGTGCTCATGGTCGACGCCTCGTGTTCGCTGGGCTTTGCCAGGCCGAGCGAGAACTTTCAGTTCGGCTCAAGCGCGCGCGCCCTCGGGCACCCGGGAGCGGGCGGCTCGTTCGGATTCGCCGACCCTGACGTCGAGCTTGGCTTCGCCTACGCGCCCAACCGGCTCGGCCACCACCTGCGCGACGATCCCCGGGAGAAGGCGCTGCGCGATGCCGTCTACGTCTGCGTGCAGCGCGGGGGCGCTGAGGTCAGTCGAGGTTTTCGATGATCTCGTTGGCCCGCGACCACTGCTCGGGTGCCACAACGAGGTAGATCTCGCCGCGCCCGATGCGATCCAGCGGATGCTCGGCCACACACGCGGCCTCGATCCCAAAGCCGCGCAGATGGTCGCGCCAGGCTACGGCTGTCTCCTGGTCCTCGAGAACGCTGACCGTCTCCCAACCGTCGACGCGCGGATCGCCGCCGATCGCCACGTCCGGCTCCCTGGCGGCCCGGCTCCTGGAAAAGCGCGGCAAGGGCACCGGCTGAGCTTACGCCCCTACCGGCCCGCGGTCGCCGGGAGCTGACGGCGCAGCGCGGGAAGGTCGCGGACCTCGATAGTCCGCCTGCCGGTCGTGATCCTCCCCAGCGAGCGCAGCGTTCGCAGCGCCTTGGCCGTTGACTCCAGAGAGGCTCCGGCCCAGCCGGCGAGCTCCTCCTGACTGATCGGGAGCGCAATCCGGACCGTCCCGCTCTCCCCCGGGACGCCATGGGTCTCGCAGAGCTCGACGATCCGGGCCGATACGCGCGTGAGCACGTCGGCGGAAGCGAACTCGTTCAGTCTCCGGTCAGCCTCGCGCAGCCGCGCGCTGAGCACTCCGAGCATGGCCAGCATGACCCCGGGGCGTCGCTCCAGGAAGCCGCGGAAGGCCGAGGCGGCCACCACCAGGAGTTCGACGGGCTCGACCGCAACCACCAGGGCGGAGCGGCGTCCGGAGTCGATCAGCGCCTGATCACCGAGCAGCGCACCCGGGCCGCGGAAGGCGAGCACCGTCTCCCCGCCGTCGCCGCTCGGGACGACGACCTTGACATAGCCCTTGGTGATCACGAGCACGCTGTCCCCCGGATCCCCGTGGACGATCAGCACCTCGGCACGGTCGGCGCGTCCCCGGCGGGCGATGCGCTCGAGCTGGCTGCGGTCCTCCCCGCTCAGGAGCTCGAGGAACTCAGCCGGCGATGCCATCGGAGCGGAAGCCTAATACCGGCTCGCGCACCGCGCCTCACTGGCTGAGAACTAGTAAAACGACATGTTGCAGTTACCCAAACGGTGGCAGGCTCTGCACCGGATCGGACTCCCAGAAAGGAAGTCATACATGGTGAAGATCGTCGTCCTCTACGGGCAACCCGACGACCCGGCCGCTTTTGAGGAGTACTACGCGGGCACGCATGTCCCGCTCGCGGCCAAGATGCCCAACGTCCGCCGCTTCGAGTCCGGTCAGGTGCTCTCCAGCGCCGACGGCGGCACACCTCCGTATCACCGGATCGCCGAGCTGTGGTTCGACAACCAGGAGGAGCTGGGAGCCGCCACCTCCTCGGCGGAGGGGCAGGCGACGGTGGCCGACATCGCCAACTTCGCCACCGGCGGCGCCCAGGTCATGATCGCGGAGGGCGACTAGACCCAACGGCCTAGGGCAACGCGCCCAGGGGCCCGAGGACGGGCAGGCAGATCTGCAGCACGCACGTCGGTGATGTTGGGGGCGTGGGACTCGACGGCGGCGGGCTCGGCGCCTGGGGCACAGGTGGCGTCGGGCCCGGCGCGGGCTGCGGGTTGTGCGGCGGGCCGGGATGCGAGTGAGCGGGCGGCTTGTAAGGGTGTGAGTACTCGGGCGGGTAGGCGAGGAACTGCCGAGAGCGAAGCTCGGAACGCAGCGCTCTGCGGCTGCGCGGATAGTGGGCCAAGTTGGACTTGCTCAGCGCCGGTATCCGAGGGTCGTCGAAGCCCTGGTAGTAGTTGAGCATGCGCAACCGAGGGTGGGTGTGAACCCACGCGAACAGCGCGCGCACGAACTGCGGGTCATCGCTCCCGTAGAGCCCCCACTCCGAGAGCACGAACGGCTTGTGCCCGAACTCGTTGTAGAACTGGTCGAGCAGCGTGAAGTTCGGATAGGAGGCGTAGAAGTCCGTCCCCACCCAGTCGACGTAGGCGGCGCCCGGCCAGAAGGCAGCGGGAGCGTTGGCGGCGATCTCTGGGCTCCCGGCATCCTGAGGCACCCAAAGGAACGTCACCTTGGGTCTGGCCAGCACTTCGCCGCGCGTGGTCTTGACCTTCAGGCGGGGCAGGCCGAGTCGGTGCAACCGGCGGTTGATGCGCGCCACCGGGCCGCCGCGGAGGAGAAGGACGCTGCGCCGCCACGCCTGGATGTAGCTGTGGGGAGAGTGCGTTATGCCGCGGAAGCTGCCATTGGCGTTGTAGGCGGCATAGGCGTTCCAGTGCCCGTTCATCTCGGCCATCAGCCGGATGTAGACGACCCGTTGTGAGTGGGCGAGGTTGCGGCCCAGGTCCACGAGGAAGGCATCGCTGCGGCCGTTGGCGATCTGCTGGGGCGTGATCACACCCGGCTTGCCGTAGCCGGTCGACGTGCCGATGTGGAGCGCCAGACGCGAGCGAAATCCGCGGTCGCGCCCGCGCAGCCATGCCGTAGGCGTGTTCCAGGTCATGAACGTCTCGAACACCGCAGGATGCTTGCCGACCATCTTCTGATACGCGGTGATCGAATCACCCCCGGTCAGCCCGGCATAGATGTGGTGACCGGGCGGGACGTAGGTCCGCGCGACCGCGGGTGCTTGAGCGGCCACGGCGCAGATGATCAGCAGCCCCAGTGTCACAAGGCGTCCTGCTCGCATCGGCGCCAAGCCTATGGACGCGCGTGCCGGCAAGCAAGCCC
>JBAPXO010000855.1:0-5963 GCA_049284255.1 Solirubrobacteraceae bacterium
CCCCGAGTCATTGCCGACACCGAGCCGGCGGCCAAGACGCTCCAAGGCAGCGGGAAGGCGGTCGGACGCGACGGGGTCACAGGCCCAGGCGCGGCGGCGAGCAACCCGAGCCACGGCGGCGTCAAGACCAACCATGGCCACGGCGGCGTCAAGACCAACCACGGCAACAGCGCGGTGACGACCAATCCCGGCCACAGCGGCGTCAAGACCAACGGCCACAGCACCGTCAAGACCGCTCCCGGCCAGAGCGACGTCAAGACCAATCCCGGCCACAGCACCGCCAAGACGAATCCCGGTCACAGCGGCGTCAAGGCCAACCCCGGCCACAGTACGGTCCCGGGCATCACCGCCCAGGGGCCGGCCACGACCGTCCCTGTCGACTCAGGCCCGGGCAAGTCCTCGGCGGCCCCCGGCCACAACAAGATCGCTCCCAGCTCGACCCCGTAGCCGACCGCTCCGGACGCGGGTTACGACAGGCCCCGCTCACGCCCCGGTCCGGCGGCCCTCAATCGCGCTGCCCGACCTCAATCTCGAAGTTCTTCGCAGGTATGGCCTGACTTTCACGCCGCCTGGGCGTAGTTCCCCTGATCAATGACCCGCCCGCGCCCCGGGCGCACTGTCCGGGCGCCGCGACCGAGCCGATCCTCAGGAGGCCAGACCGACTTTGCGAACCAGACTGCTGATCATCATCACCGCGGTGGCGCTATGCGCCACCGCCGCGCTCGCCCAGGCGGGCACCCCGAAGCACTCGCACCCCGGGGCGAGCAGCTCGCTTCCGGCCGGCGCCCGCTCCCTGGGCAAGGCGCACGGGTAGGGGCCACGAGCCGAGGTGAGGAACCGGTGGAACAGCGTCCGACCTTCCAGGGCAGGGAGGTGCCGAGCAGGGGCCGCGGGACAGCGTCAAACGAAGGCGCGACCACGGTGTGGAGGTCTCCGGCGGCGGCGGGCTGTGCGGCCGGCCAGCCATCGTCGCCGGTAGCGCGGGAGGCGCGGGGCGTGAACACGGGTGCGGCCACTCGGCCGGCCGCACCCGGTTCGCGGCAACGTCAGTGACGCTGATAACCAGAGGGACTGTGAGGTTCGGTGAGGTAATAGCGGAGTTTGTCCGCCTGCGTACGTCGATCGACAATCTTTAAGTGTGTTGTTACTCCACAGGGTAACCAATGATTGACCTTATACCGGAGGCAGTGGAATGGAGGTAGACAGCATGTAGAAGCGAGCTTCTACGCGCTCGTGGAGGACCTGTGTGTCCTCATGACACGGCCGGCGAGCGTCCAACGTCCGGCTGACAGCCGTGCCCTATTGGCACGGTTTCTATTTCAAAATTGGTAGGAGGATGTATGTCTGTACGTAAGGCAGCGATCGTGCTCGCCATGGTTGCCGCTTCTCTGCTCGCCGTGCCTATGGCGGCCGGCGCGGCGACCACCGCGCCAACGACCCAGGCGACGTCGCTGAAAACCGTTCCCGTTACTGGCAAGGCAAAGAACGGGAAGGCCTTCACCGGCCGATACACCATTAGTCAGTTCGTCACTCGCGGCGGTAAGTCATTCGCCGTGGGCACCCTGACGGGTCGGCTCGGCCATCGCAGCATCAAGCCCAAGCAGGTGTCCATGCCTGTGGCGGTTCCGCAGGGCAGCAGCACAGGCCTCCTCGGAGGGGCCGCCGCCGCGTGTCCCATCCTGCACCTTGACCTTGGGCCACTGAACCTCAACCTTCTTGGGTTGCAGGTTCACCTGAACGAGGTGGTATTGGACATCACCGCTCAGTCGGGACCGGGCAACCTGCTCGGCAACCTCCTCTGCGGAGTGTCAAACCTACTTAACGGGAACTCCGTGGTTGGGCAGGAGCTGACGTCACTGCTCAATATCGTCACGCAGCTGACGAACACTCCGGGGCTACTGAACCTGTAGGCGTGCGGCAAGGCTTCGGGCGGCCGCCGCGTGCGGCCGCCCGGCGTCTGGCACACCGGCCGAGCTCCGAGCTCCGAGCTCCGAGCTCCGAACTGGGTCGGCTCGGCTTCAGTCGGCCGTAAACGACACCAGCAGGCCACCCAGCCCGAGGCCGAGGGCGATCAGGGCCACAATCTCACCGGCGCCCGAGCCCGGCGAATTCGGGGTGTATCCCGGGGGCCTGAGGGTGGGGTCGAAAAGGTTGGCGCCATTGGTGGGCGGCACGCTGAGGGCGTGCAGGGTAAACGCGATCGCGATCGCGGCCGCGAGCGCGACCACCAGGCGCGCGACGGGACCTCCGCGCAGGGCGACCGCCAGCAGTCCGACGGCGACCACAGCCAGGAAGACGTCGGCCACCGAATAGACCTGCCAGGCGTTCGGGTTGCGAGGAATTCCCCGCAGAATCGCCGTCCCGCTGTAGCGCGATTCGAATGAGGCCGAGAACTGATGGCTCCAGGTCAGAAACAGCGACAGCCCCAGCAGGGGCGCCGCGAGCACCATCATCCAGTCGGCGAACGCCTCTCGTACGCCCTTAGTCACGGCGGCGGCAGCGGACGCACCGAAGGCCGGGCGCGACCCGACCTCTAATCCCGGCGGGCCGACCAGAGGACAGAGGCGCCGACGTAGACCGACACACCCACCAGCACCAGCCAGGCGACGGACCCCCCGCTCGTGCTCCACAGGCGGTGCGTCGCCGTCAAGGTCACGACCAGCGCCGTGATGGCGGCATAGAGCGCCGCGCGCCGGCGATCTCCGAGCGAGTAGAGCTCGGTGCGGTTCTGGCGGTAGGTGATCGACGCCACCCAGGCCAGCGCCCCCAGGAACATCAGGAAGATCGCCTGGACGATCACGTTGGCGACCGTTCCCCCGCTGGGGGCGAACGCGACCACGCCGGCCAGGACGAGGATGATCGCGATGTTGCGCACGTTGGCGGACACGCTCATTCCGACTAAGGGTACGCCGCCAGCTCAGCTCAGACTCAGCGGCAACAGCTCAGACGAAACCGGCGCCGGCAGGGGCGAGGGTACGACTCGGGCATCGGGCGCAGCCCGGTCGGGGGTCTGCTCGGGGCCGTCGTCGGGCAAAGCGGCGCTGTCGGCAGGCTCTGGGGCAAATCGATACCCGACCCCGAAATGAGTGTGGACGTAGCGCCAGCCCGGGGACACGGCCTCGAGCTTGTGGCGCAGCTTGCGGACGAACACATCGACCGAGCGGTCTCCACGGGCCATCGTGTACCCCCAGACGCGCTGGTAGATGTCCTCGCGTTCGAGCACGCGGCCCCCGGCGGCCGCGAGCTGGCGCAACAGTTCGTACTCCTTGCGCGACAGCGACGCCGGGCGATTACCCGCATAGGCGTCGAAGCGGTCGGGACGAATGGCGAGCTCCCCCGCCACGACCCCTTCGTCGTGAACCGGCAGCTCGCCGGCACGGCGCCGGCGCAGGACGGCCTGGACCCGAGCGATGAGCTCCTCGGGATGGCATGGCTTGGTGATCCAGTCGTCGGCGCCCGCTCGCAGGCCCCGTACGCGATCGGCGACCGGCGCCGGATCAGAACAGACGAGCACCCCGAGACCGGGAAGCCGGTCTGATACCCACCCGATGTAATCCAGCCCGGTGATCGCCGGGTTGACGATCAGCGCGTGCAGCTTGAGCGCCGCCAGCTGCTCGGGAGCAGCGGCATAGGCAAAAATTTCACGATCCCAATGCAGCGCCGCGAGGCGCCTCTCGAGAACTGTGATCAGCCCGCTGTCATCGTCTATCAGCGCAACTCGGGCGGCAGGGGCCTGCCGTGGCTGAGACATCCTGGAAATCAGTGTACGGGCGGCCGACGACGGCATTCCCCGTGTCACCCGGCGACGGTCTCCCAACGCTCATAGAGGTCGGCCACCGCCTGCTTGGCCTCATCGTGTCGCGCCGTCGAGCGCGCACTTGCCCCAGGGCTCGACCACGCCGCCGGATCCGAGAGCTCGTCCTCGATCTCGCGCAGGCGCGCCTCGGCCGCCTCGATCTCGGCCTCCAGCCCTCGCTCCCCCTTACCACCCGGCTTGCGTGGGGGCGGGTTGCGCTTGCGGTTGGGCTCGCGCCCGGCGGGGGCCTTGGGCTTCTTCTCGGGCTGCGGGCGGGGCTCCTTTGCCCGGGCCTCACGAACCCGCAGATACTCGGGCCACCCGCCCACGTAGCTGTGCAGGTCCAAATCCTCGACGGCGATCGTTCGCGTCCCGACGGCGTCGAGCAGCGCCCGGTCGTGGGACACGAGCAGCAGCGAGCCCGGAAACGCCTTCAGCGCCCGCTCCAGCGCTTCCCGGCTCTCGAGATCGAGATGGTTGGTGGGCTCATCGAGGATCAGGAGGTTGGGCGGCTCCGAGCCGCCGACGAGGATCGCCAGCGACAGGCGCCGGCGCTCGCCGCCCGACAGCCCGTCCAGGGGCTTCTCGGCGTCCTCGCCGGAGAACAGAAAGCGGCCGAGCAGGGCCCGCGTTTTGCCCGGCGTCAGCCCGGTGGAGTGCTGGGCGGCCTCCAGCACGGTACGCGCGGTGCCCGCCGAGAGCTCGTCAGCGTGCTGTGACAAGTAGCCGATCTTGACGTTGTGGCCGGTGCGGAGCTTGCCCTGGGCCAGCTCCCGGCGTCCGGCCAGGGTCTCGATCAGCGTCGTCTTGCCGGTGCCATTGGCGCCGACCACCGAGACGTGCTCGCCGCGCTCGAGCCACATCTCGGCGTCCTTGAGCAGCTGCTTGCCGCCGGCCGCCAGGTCGGCGTCCTGGAGCTCGAAGACCACACGGCCGCCGCGTTCGGGCGCCTTGAAGGCGAACTCGAGCCCGGCTCCCTCGACCGGGTCCTTGGCGATCCGGTCGATCTTGGACAGCCGCTTGGCCCGTGACTGGGCCTGGCGGGCGCGCGTGCCCGCCCGGAAGCGGGTGACGAAGCGCTCCAGACGCTCGATCTCGGCCTGCTGGCGCTCGACGGCGCGTCCCAGGGCGAGCTCGCGAGCGGCGCGTTCCCGCCGCCACTGATGCCAGGTGCCGGGAAAGAACCGGCCCCGTCCGGCCTCGAGCTCGAGCACCGATGTCCCGACCGCCTCCAGAAACCAGCGGTCGTGAGCGACGAGCACGATCGCGGCGTCCAGATTCACGAGGTGGGCCTCGAGCCATTCCAGTGAGGCGATGTCAAGGTGATTGGTGGGCTCGTCGAGGAGCAGCAGGTCGGGGTCTCCGGCCAGAGCCCGGGCCAGCGAAGCGCGCGTGAGCTCACCCCCGGAGAAGGTGTCCAGCGACCGATCCAGGTCGGCATCGTCGCGGAACCCCAGGCCGTGGAGCGTCGACAGCGCGCGGTCGCGCCAGTCGTATCCGCCGGCGTGCTCAAGACGCGCCTGGGCGCGGGCGTAGCGGTCGAGCGTGGCTTCGTCGTGGGCACCCGCCGCCATCGCCTGTTCGAGCTCGGCCAGCTCGTGTTCGATCGCGACCAGCTCGCGAGCGCCCGACAGGATGTAGTTCCGCAGTGACATTGACCGCTCGCGCGGCGGGCGCTGATCGTGGAGCGCCACCTTCACGCCCTTGCTGAACACGAGCTCGCCGGCGTCGATTGAGGCCTCACCGGCGAGCATCCGCAGCAGCGTGGTCTTACCCGATCCATTGCGGCCCGACAGCGTCATCCGGTCGCGCCGCTCGAGCTTGAAGGAGATGCCCCGCAGCAGCGGCTCTCCAGCGATGTCCTTTCCGAGGTCGGATGCGATCACAACGGCCATGCGGTTGATGGTAGGCAGCGCCGCGGTCCCTGGCGAGAGCCAGATACGATCCTGCGATGCGACGCCGTACGCCCGCGTACCCGCCGATCCCCCCGGTCGAGAGGCCCCCGGCGCGCACCGTCGTGGTGCCTGACCGCGGTGAGTTCTTCGTACGCGACACCGGCGGAGATGGGCCGACGGTGATGCTGCTGCACGGCTGGCTGGTGAGCGCCGATCTCAACTGGCATGGCGCCTACGCCGCGCTCGCCGACGCGGGATATCGCGTGTTGGCG
>JBAPXO010000856.1:0-1543 GCA_049284255.1 Solirubrobacteraceae bacterium
GCGCAACCTGATTCGCCGTTTCGTTGAGGCTGGGGTACCGGGCTACCACATCGAAGACCAACGGCCGGGCACCAAGAAGTGCGGCCATCAGGGCGGCAAGGTGCTGGTTCCTTCCGACGAGCAGATCAAACGGCTCAACACCGCCCGCTTCCAACTCGACGTGATGCGCGTCCCCGGCATCATCGTCGCGCGTACGGACGCCGAGGCCGGCAACCTGATCGACAGCCGTGCCGACGAACGCGACCAGCCGTTCCTCCTCGGCGCGACCAATTTGAAGATCCCGTCCTACAAGTCCTGTTTCCTGGCGATGATGCGGCGGTTCTACGATCTGGGCGTGCAGGAGCTGAACGGTCACCTGCTGTACTCGCTGCCTGGGGGCGAATACGCCGCCGCGGACGCCTGGCTTCAGCAACACGGCATCTCCGACCTGGTCGCCCAGGCGGCTGCGTCCTGGCGCGACAACGGGGAACAGTCGATCGACGCCCTTTACGACAAGGTCGAGTCGCAGTTCGTCGATGCCTGGGAGGACGACGCAGGTCTGACGACCTTCGCCGAAGCGGTTGGCGAAGCGCTCGAGTTCGGTGAGAGCGAGGACGAACCGGTTGCCATGGGCGCCCCGGAATGGCGGCACTTCGCCGAGCGCGCCTCGCTGTACTCCGCCCGGGCAAGAGCCAGGGAGTTAGGCGTCCAGGTCAGTTGGGACTGTGAGCTGGCCAAGACTCCCGAAGGTTACTACCAGGTGCGTGGCGGGATACCCTATGCCATCGCCAAATCGCTTGCCGCAGCGCCTTTTGCAGATCTGCTGTGGATGGAGACGAAGACCGCGGACCTGGCTGACGCCCGCCAGTTCGCCGAGGCGATCCACGCGCAATTCCCGGACAAGATGTTGGCCTACAACCTCTCCCCTTCGTTCAACTGGGACACCACCGGCATGACCGACGAGGAGATGCGGTCCTTCCCGACGGAGCTGGGCAAGATGGGCTTCGTCTTCAACTTCATCACCTACGGCGGGCATCAGATCGACGGCCTGGCCGCCGAGGAGTTCGCCACCGCCTTGCGAGAGGACGGCATGCTCGCGTTAGCCCGCTTGCAACGTCAGCTGCGCCTGGTCGAGTCGCCCTACCGCACGCCGCAGACCCTGGTCGGCGGGCCGCGCAGTGACGCCGCGCTGCTCGCATCCTCCGGGCGCACGGCCACCACCAAATCGATGGGCGAAGGGTCCACCCAGCACCAGCACCTGGTGCAGACCGAGGTGCCGCGAAAGCTGCTCCAGGAATGGCTGGCGATGTGGAGCGAGCATTACCAGCTCGGCGAGAAGCTGCGGGTGCAGCTACGACCGCAGCGCGCCGGCTCCGAGCTGCTCGAACTCGTCATCTTCCGGGAAGGCAGCGACGCAGAGGAGAAGCTCGCCAACGTCATCTTCGCTCCGTTCCAAGATCGGCACGGCAGCCGCATCCTCACGGTGCGGGACCAGAACACCTACGCCGAGCAGTTGCGCCAGAAGCGCCTGATGACGCTGATCCATCTGTGGCTGGTGCACCGG
>JBAPXO010000857.1:0-5267 GCA_049284255.1 Solirubrobacteraceae bacterium
TTGGAGAGTGGCGGCGATCTCCGCAGGCTCGGCCTCGAGAGCCTCCTGCAGTGCTTGCAGTCGCTTTAGATCTAGCTCGGTGGGCACGTCGCTGGGAGCGCGGACGAGCGGTCACGGGAGGCCGTCACCGAGCGCTCACGGAGTCTCGAAGCCGGGCACGGACGTCGGCGTAGCGACCGTCGAGCAGGCGCGCCATGACCGCCGGGTCGAAGGTCACCGGATCCGCGTCGACTGTCGCCACGCCGACCAGCATATGGATCGAAGCCACCGGAATCAGAGTCTCCGCCGGGCTTTTTGACGGAAACCAACATGTCACGGTTGGCTAGGTCGCTAGGGCTTCAGGAAGCCGCGGAGGCGCCGGGCTGCGCCCCCGAAACGCGTGTGATGGAGGCTGGCGAGGCCGGTGATCCCCAGCGCGGTCACGAACAGCCCGGCGACTAGCGCCAGCACGGCAAGCACCCATGGCCAGTTGGCCTCGAGCTTGCGACGGCCCGTGGCCAGCAGCTTTTGGGCATCGGGTCCCGCGAACGACAGGACCGCGATGATCACCAGGAGCGGCGAGATGAAGCAGACGTTGAAGATCAGCAGCAACATCACCTGGCGGAAGATGTCGAACCCGGAACCCACGATCGCCGCGATCGCGGCGAAATAGGGAAACGCCGTGGGGAGCTCGACCGCCGTAATGGTGGCGCCGAGGATGGCGCTGGATTTCCCGTCGCTCTTGATCTCGGGGGGCTCTCGCTGGGCGAGGTGCTTGCGATAGCTCCACAGAAAGGCCGAGGCGGTCAGCATCGCCACGCCGATGACGATCTCCAGTATGTAGCTCAGATGGCGGCCGGGATGAGGCACGAGCGACAGCAGCAGCTGGCCCGGGCCGAGGGTGACGATCAGCCCGCCGAGGAAGTAAACGGCGAACACGCCGGCGGTGAACTCCGTCACCTGGGTTCGCGCCCGGTTGCCCGCGGCCAAGTACAGCGCCGGCGCGATCGTCGACGGGTTCAGGGAATCAGCGAAACCGATCGAGACCACCAGGCCGATCAGGCGGAGCATGCGAGGATTGTTCCTGGCGCGGGCCGGCGATGACGCGCGGGTGCCCTGCCGGGTCGGTCTCGGGCGCTACACTCAGCACGGCGCCGGGCGGCGTTCGTTTCTGCGCCCGCGGTTCGGCCGCCGATTCCTAAACCTTCTCCTTACAGAGCGCGAAATGGCCCGTGGAGACGTCCGGATCGCTGCAACTCTCGCCTGCGAAGAGTGCAAGCGCCGGAACTACCAAACCAACAAGAGCAAGCGGAACAACCCGGAGCGGCTGCAGCTACGCAAATACTGCCGCTGGTGCCGGCGCCACACCCCGCACCGCGAAACGCGCTGAGCGCGACCGGAGCGATCGGTGGCTCGAAACCGCAAGCGCCGTAACGATCGGCGGCCTCGGAGGCCGGCGAGTGGCGGTTCACGTCCGGGGGTCGCGACCGCGCCCGCCGCGCGTGAGGACGCCGTAGGCGCCGAGGAGACTCCGGAGGCGCTGCGCGACTCGCCCCAGACCCTGCCCGACGAATCCGAGTCCGTCCCCGAGGCCCTCGAGCACGCGGCTCCGGATGTCGAGCTCGCCGAAGCTCAGCTCGCCGTCGGGCGTCCGGAGCTCTCGGAGGTCGACGACGACCTTGCCGAGGACGCAGAGCGTCTGACCGAAGGCGACGACAACGGCGATGGGGCGGGATTCGGGGGATCCGGATCCGGATCAGGCGGTGATGGGGGAGACCTGAGCCCGGCTCCGGCTTCCGGCGCCGCACCCGCTCGCAGTCCAGGCCTGATCCTCAGGCTCATTCACTTCCTCCAGGGAAGCTGGCGCGAGCTGCAACGGGTACAGTGGCCGGACCGTCGGCAGGTGATGCAGGCCACGGGGGTCGTCATCGGTTTCGTGATCGTCGCCGGCGCTTTTCTGGGCGTGGCAGATTTCGTCGCCACCAAGCTCGTTCACTTCATCCTTCAGTAATCGCTTCGTAGTCTGAGAGCAAAATGTTCCGCTGGTACGTCGTAAACACATATTCCGGCCACGAAAACAAGGTCAAACACAACCTCGAGCACCGCGTGGTTTCGCTCAACCAGCAGCGCGCGGTCCGGCAGATCATCGTCCCCACCGAGTCCGTCTCTGAAATGAAGGACAACCAGAAGGTGACGGTGGAGAAGCGCACGATGCCCGGCTACGTGCTCGTGCAGATGGATCTCAACGAGGATTCGTGGTCACTGGTCAAGGGCACGCCCGGGGTCACCGGTTTCGTCGGCGCCTCCAACGAACCCGTGCCACTGACCCAGGCCGAGGTCGATCGGCTCCTGCACATGGAGCCCACCGAACGCCCGCGCAGCCGCGCGCAGTTCTCGATCGGCGAATCGGTCAAGGTCGTGTCCGGACCCCTGTCTGACTTCTCGGGCGAGATTTCAGAGGTCAACGAAGACGCGCAGCGGCTCAAGGTCCTAGTCTCGATCTTCGGTCGCGAGACCCCGGTCGAAGTCGGCTTCGACCAGGTCAAGAAGATCTAGAGGAGTCAGAAGAGAGCAATGGCCAAGAAGGTTCTAACCCAGATCAAGCTTCAGGCGGTCGGCGGCCAAGCGAGCCCGGCCCCCCCGGTCGGTCCTGCGCTCGGCCAGCACGGCGTCAACATCATGGAGTTCGTCAAGGCGTTCAATGCCCAGACCCAGTCCGACGCCGGCACGGTGATTCCCGTTGTCATCACCGTCTACGAGGATCGCTCGTTCACCTTCATCACCAAGAGTCCGCCGGCCGCGGTCCTGATCAAGCAGGCACTGTCGCTGGAGAAGGGTTCGGCCGAGCCTCATCGCGACAAGGTCGCCAAGATCACCTCCGATCAGCTGCGAGCGATTGCGGAAAAGAAGATGGCCGACCTCAACGCCAACGACGTCGATGCTGCCGCCAAGATCATCGCGGGCACCGCCCGCTCGATGGGCGTGGACGTGGTCTGATGGCAAAGCACGGCAAGGCCTACGTTGATGCCAAGCAGCGATTCGATCGCCAGCGTGAGTACCCGCCGGCGGAGGCGATCGCGCTCGTCAAGCAGCTCAAGACCGCAAAGTTCGACGAGTCCGTCGAGGTCCACGTCCGGACCGGGCTCAACGTCCGGCACGCCGACGAACAGCTGCGCGGCACGATTGCACTGCCCAACGGCCTCGGCAAGGACGTCAAGATCGCCGTCTTCGCCCAGGGCGACAAGGTGCGTGAGGCCGAAGAGGCCGGCGCCGATGTCGTGGGTGGCGAGGACCTGGCCAAGCGCATCCAGGAGGGTTTCGACGACTTCGACGTCGCGATCGCCACTCCGGACATGATGCCGGTCGTCGGTCGGCTCGGCCGGATTCTCGGTCCCGCCGGGAAGATGCCCAACCCCAAGGTCGGGACGGTCACCATGGACGTCGCCAAAGCCGTCGGCGAGTCGAAGTCGGGCAAGGTCGAGTACCGCACCGATCGCACCGCGATCGTGCACTTGGTGATCGGCAAGACCGACTTCGAAGAGCGCCTGCTGCTCGAGAACTACGCCGCGGTGATCGACGAGTTGATCCGCGCCAAGCCATCAGCCGCCAAGGGCCGTTACATCCGGACGGTCACCGTGGCGAGCACGATGGGCCCCGGCGTAAAGGTCGATCCCTCCCGGACCCGTGACATCGTCGAGGAGCCGGTAGCCGCCTAGACTGCAGAGCCCACCAAGAGTTAGAAGCCCGAGACCTCCGGCCGCCAGCGCGTGTAAGCCCGGAACAGGCGGAACGCTCGAAGCTTGCCAGCGCCTTTAGAGCGCCGCGCACGCCTCCGACGCCCGCCTTTGAGCGGGCGTTTCTCGTGAGAGAGAGCGAAAAGGCATGAACAGAGAACAGAAGTCAGCGGTGATCGACGAGATCGCCGATCAGATCCAAAACGCCGAGGCGATCTTCGCCGTTGACTACCGGGGCATCTCGGTGTCGCAGGTCGCCGATCTCCGTGCCCGGCTGCGCGAAGCCGATGCCCGCTTCCGGATCGTCAAGAACTCACTGTCGGAGCGTGCCGCCGACCAGGCGGGCATGGAGACGCTGAAGCCGATGCTCGTCGGTCCGACGGCGCTCGCGCTCGTGCGCGGAGACGCGGCGGTCGCCGCCAAGGCGCTCAACGATGTCGCTCGGCAGCTCAACCTTCTTGACTTCAAAGGCGGGGTGCTCGAAGGCACCACACTGAGCGCCGACGACGTCCGCTCGATGGCTCGTCTCCCGTCGCGGGAGGTGCTGCATGCACAGCTCGTGGGGACAGTGGCGGCTCCCCTGACGGGGTTGGTGCGGGGACTGAACGCGCTGATCGCGGGGATCGCGATCCAGCTGCAGGCGATAGTGGATATGGACCCGCCCGCCCTGGTCAGCGGCGAGGCGCCCGCGCCCGCGCCAGAGCCGGGGGCCGAGGCCGCTGCTGATCCTGAGCCCGAAGCCGCGGCCGAGCCGGAGCCCGAAGCCGCACCAGAACCTGAAAACGAACCTGAAACTGAAACCAGCGCGGACGCGGAATCGTCCGAGGCGTAAGGAGGAACCATGGCCACCAGCACCCAAGACTGGATTGACGAGCTCAAGACGATCTCCGTGCTCGAGCTCTCGGAGCGCATCAAGGCGCTCGAGGAGGCGTTCGGCGTCTCCGCGACCGCGGTCGCCGCGGCCGCCCCGGCCGGAGCCGGAGCTGCCGGCGATGGCGGCGGCGAGGCAGCGGAGGAGCAGTCGAGCTTCGACGTCATCCTGACCGCGGCCGGCGACAAGAAGATCCAGGTGATCAAGGTCGTGCGCGCGGCGACGGGCCTCGGCCTCAAGGAGGCCAAGGCGCTCGTCGACGAGGCGCCCAAGCCGATCAAGGAAGGCATCGACCGCGCCGAGGCCGACAAGCTGAAGGCCGACCTCGAAGAGGCCGGCGCCACCGTCGACCTGAAGTAGACCGAACCCGGTGAAGGGGGCGCGCGACGCGCCCCCTGAAACCTTCCGCCGCGCCCCCGCGTCGGATACGTTTGCCTGGTGGGCGCATGGGAATCCGAGGCGAGGTCGATCTCGGCCGGTAACGGCCGCTTGCTCGAGGTCTTGATCGCCGGCCCGTCTGGCGGCTTACCGCTCTTTTCGTTTCACGGCACGCCGGGCGCGGCGGTGACCTTCGATCCGCTCGTGGACATCGGGGCGGAGCGCAACCTCCGCCACATCGTGTACTCGCGTCCTGGGTACGGCGGCTCCGGACGTCTGAAGGGGCGTTCGGTGGCCGACTGTGC
>JBAPXO010000858.1:0-2916 GCA_049284255.1 Solirubrobacteraceae bacterium
GTAGGAGATGGACCACATCGCCGCCCGGCTTGAGCGTGTGCGTCGTGTCGATGAAGAGGATGTCGTTTGGCTTCAGGGCGACGAGGTACTCGATGGGGATGTCGGTCGCCGGCGCGGCGTGCACCTCCGTCTGCGCACGGACGGCATCGATCACCGGGGAGGGCCACGGGTCAAAGACCTCGTGCTTGAGAGGCGCCCCGTCGGCTCGGTTGCGCTCCGCGGCGGAGGCGATGACGAGGGTCGAGAAGCCGGCGCCGAGCTCGAGGACGCGTGATGGGCGAAAGCGGCGCACCATGGCGTACAGAACCTCGGCGTCGAGTCCGGGAAATGTCCCGTTTCTCAGGTAGAAGCCGTTCGTCGTGCCCGGCGGGTCCAGGGGCGGGTCGTACTCGGTCATATGCGGGCCGAGCTCGGTCTCCACGAACGCGAGCTGCGCGTCGAGGTCCCAGGCGACGCCGGGCATCTCGGCCGGCTCTGACCAGACGTGCGGTGGAACCTCCTGCAGGTCGGGGATCGGGCTGTAGAACGTGGCCGGCACGAGGTGGTAGCCGAGCGGACGCGCGATTCGCCGCAGGAGCCTGAACTCGGCGACCCGGTGACGTCTGCGCGCGGCCGAGGCGCGGCGCCGGATCTCAGCCGAGAGCATCGGCCGTCGTGTGCCGGGTCCGGGAAACGAGCTCGTCATAGACGGTCGCGAGCTCGGCAAGCCCGATCGGGAGGGGATGGATGAGATCGTCGCGCCGGGCGATCGCCGTCTCGCTCAGCCGACCGACCTCGTTGGGATCAGCGATCGCCCGCGCCATGAGGTCCGCGAGCTCCTGGGCAGAGCACGACCGGTTCAGCCAGCCGGTCTGACCGGGTAGGACGTAGTCCGGGATCGCTCCGATCGCGTTGCCGATCACCGGGATTCCCTTGGCGAGGAACTCGAGCCCGGCGAAGCCGTAGACCTCTTCCCAGACCGAGGGCAGCAATCCGACGTCGCCGGACTCGAGGAGCTCATCGAGGTCATGCGCCTGGTAGTCGCCCTCGACATCGACTGAGGGGTGGGCATACAGGGCGTCCTGGATTTCGTCGGCGACAGCGCCGTGCACCGACAGGCGGTAGCGGCCGTCGAGGCCGCGCTGGGTTAGGTGGGCGAGTGCCTGCACGATCAGGTGCGCGCCCTTCTGGATGCTGGAGCACGCATTGAGCGCGACGAACCGGAGTGGGTCGGCGGGGTTCAGACGCCGCTTGGGGTGCAGCCGCGCGATATGCGGAGGGGTGATGGGGATGAATCGGACAGGCGGGCCGGCTACCCCGAGCTCCTCGTAGATCTCGGCCGAGCGCCGGGAACTGGCGATCAGCGCGTCGAGCCTATTCAAGCGCTCCACGTTGACGTCGCGGCGGCGCTGGTAAGCAGCGCTGGACGCGTGCGGTGCCGGCGCCCCGGCCTGTCGGGTGCCGGCGGCTCGCTCCATCAGCCGTATCCCGGCCACCCCCAGCCGCTCGGTCTGGGGCCGGCGCAACAGCGCATCGAGTCCGGGAACGGTGGACCGGATCCGGCGCCGGGCGAGAGCCAGCGTGCGGGCAAGCTCCTCGCCGTTGTCGGTTGGCGCGTCGGCGCAGCACACCGTGCACATCGCGCCCGGATCGCTCCGCAGACAGATCCGGCCGTGGGCGTCATAGAGCTTCACCGTAGGACAGAGAGGCTGGTAGTCATGAATCGTCATCACCGTGGGCACGCCGCGTTGGGCGGCGGCATCAAGGATCGATGACGGCAGGCCTCCGAGGTCGTGGATGTGGATGACCTCGGGCCCGAAGCGATCGAGGACCCGTTCAAACGCAGCTTCGCTCGGAGCATGGTGGAGGTCGCGCTCGGGGTCGGGGGTTCCCCGGTGGCGACCCACGACCAGCGAGGAGTTGACGAGCTCGAACATCCGCACGCCACGGCGTCGCCACGCGTGCAGAATCGTCCGGCGCAGCAATGGGAGCTGGCGGGCAGGGAAGAAGTACCCGACATCGTGCCCCTGGGCCACCTGTCCCTCCATCACGGTCTCGCTGTAGATGACGAGGCCGTTGACAATCCAGGGCCGATAGCCGAAGCCGACATGCAGGATGCGCATAGCCGCAAGTGAACAGCACCGCGCAGGCGCGGGTACCCCTGCACTACCGTCTCGCGCCGTGGTCTCGGATGACGTTTGCGCGGTGATCTATGCCGACTCCGCCGATTCGGCGGCGGTCGAGGTGACGCGTGCGGTGGCGGCGCAGAGCCGTCCTCCCGGGGTGGTTCTCGGCCCGGGGACCTACACCTTGTCCGCCCGCGAGTCGGCCTTCACCGCCGGGGTCCGCGTCGCTCACGCGCGCGAAACGAGGTGGATCTGGCTCCTGGACGGCAGGGCGGTGCCCGAGCCCGAGGCGCTTGAGGCCCTGCTCGCCGCCAGGGAGATCGCCACCGCCCCGACGCCGGTGCTCTTGACCGGTGCGGTGTTCGACGGCGCCGGGCACCTGCATCCCCAAGCCACGCCCCGGCACGAGATCTTCGAGAAGGCCCACTCCGTCGATGCGGCCGAGCGTCATCTCGTACAGCTGCGCTTCGCGGCCCATGGTTCGGTGCTCGTGGCCGGTTCGGTTCCGGACCGCTTCGGAGCCCCTCGCTCCGACCTTCCGCCGCGTCTGGACATGCTCGAATGGTCGGCGCGCATCCTGCGCAGCTGGGAGAACACCGGCTATCTGGTGCCCGCGAGCCGGGCGGTGCGCACAGCGGCGCCGCTCGCGCCCACCTGGCGCGACTGGGTGGCACGAGTTCGCCTCCTTGGTAGCGGGGCGTGGAACCCAACCGAGCGGCTGTGGGAGGCGTTTGTGCTCGGCGGCGACCTCGTCGGCGCGGTTCGGGGCCGTGGCGCGGCGGTTAGGGGCGAGCAGGGGTCGGAGCCCCCG
>JBAPXO010000859.1:0-8633 GCA_049284255.1 Solirubrobacteraceae bacterium
CACTGGCCCCGAGATCTGGGAGCAGACCGCCGGCCAGATAACGCACCTGGTGCTGGGGGTGGGCACTGGGGGCACGGCCACCGGCGCCGTCCGTTACCTGCGTGAGCAAAAGCCCGACCTCGTCGTCGTGGGCGCAGACCCCGAGGGTTCGATCTACTCCGGAGGCGAGGCGAACGTCCGCCCGTATCTCGTGGAGGGGGTGGGCGAGGACTTCTGGCCGCAGACCTTCGACCCCGCCAGCGTCGACCGGTGGCTGACGGTGTCTGATCGTGACTCCTTTCTCACGACCCGGCGCCTGGCCCAGACCGAGGGCATTCTGGCCGGCGGCTCGGGAGGGCTCGCGCTCCACGCGGCGCTGCAGGTGGCGATGGAGATCGATGACCCCGACGCGATGGTCGTCGTCATCCTGCCCGACGGCGGGCGGTCCTATTTGTCGAAGATCTTCTCCGACAGCTGGATGCGTCAGTACGGCTTCCTGGCTCGTGACTCCGACCTCACCGTCGGCGACGTTCTGCGGCGAAAGCGCGAGGCCGGCGAGCTGCCCTCGCTGGTGACCGTGACTCCGCACTACCGGGTTCGTGAGGCCGTCGCGCTGCTGCACGAGCACCGCGTCTCGCAGCTCCCCGTGGTCAGCGCCAGCGACGCTTCGACGATCGTCGGGGCGATCGGCGAGCGCGGACTGCTGCGCCGCGCGGCCGAGGACCCGGCCCTGCTCGACGCTGAGATCGTCGAGGTCATGGAGCCGCCGTTCTCGGCCGTCTCCAGCGAGGACCCGGTGCGCGAGGCGGTCGAGCTGCTCGTCGGCGATCAGCAGGCGCTGCTCGTCACCCACGACGGACGCGCCGAGGGGCTGGTCACGCGGACCGATCTCCTAGAGGCACTGGCGTCATGAGCGATCAACCGAAACGCCCCCAGGGCTTCGGGACGCGGGCCGTCCACGCCGGGCTGACCCCCGACCCCTCGTTTCGCTCGGTCATTCCGGCGATCCATCAGACCTCGACCTATGCCCAGACCCGGCCCGGGGATTTCGTCGGCGACTACGACTACTCGCGCTCGGCGAACCCCACCCGGGCGGCGCTCGAAGAGGCGCTGGGCGAGCTCGAGGGCGGGCAGGCGGTGGCGTTCGCCTCGGGCCTGGCCGCCGAGCACGCCCTGCTCACGGTGACCTGCGAGGCGGGCTCGCATGTGGTCCTGCCCAACGACCTGTATGGCGGCACCTACCGGCTCGTCGACAAGGTGCTCGCCCGCTGGGGGTTGGCGTATGACCTCGTCGAGCAGACCGACCTGGGCCGACTGGAGCAAGCGACGACAAACGACACCCGCCTGATCTGGGTCGAGAGCCCCACCAACCCGCTGCTCAACGTCGTTGACCTCGACGGGGTCATCGCGCGCAAGCGGCGGGCGCTCGTCGCCGTCGACAACACCTTCGCGACTCCCGCCAACCAGCGCCCCCTCGAGCACGGCGCCGACTTCGTAGTCCACTCCACCACCAAGTATCTGGGCGGCCACTCCGATGTCGTCGGCGGCGTCGTGGTCACCCAAGACCCGGAGTGGTACGAGCGCCTGCGATTCATTCAGAACGCCGTGGGAGCCGTCCCGGGGCCGTTTGACTGCTTCCTCGTTCACCGCGGGCTGCGCACGCTGCACCTGCGCATGGCCGCCCACGCCCGCAGCGCTGCGGCGGTCGTCGAGCTGCTGCAGGCCACGCCCGAGGCCAGCGATGTCCGCTGGCCGGGGTTCAGCGGGATGGTGAGCTTCCGCCATCCCCAGGCGACCGAGATCGCCGCCAAGACGCAACTGTTCACGCTCGCCGAGTCGCTGGGCGGCGTCGAGTCGTTGATCGAGGTGCCCCAGGCCATGACCCATCAATCGGTCGAGGGCTCGGCCGCCGCTGTGCCAGCCGACCTCGTGCGTCTGAGCTGCGGGGTCGAGGACCCCGCCGACCTCGTCGGCGACCTCCGCGCGGCCCTCGGCTGAACGAGAACGCCTACGGCGCGGCCGGCAGCGACCGGCACTCGGGCTTGACCTGGTGCAGCGCCTGCACCTGCCACCCGATGCCCGTCTCATCCGGGGTGATGAAGACGACCGGATTGCCGTGGGCGACCGCCTGGGAGTACTTGAAGCCGACCTGGTTGACGTTGTCGCCGAGGGCATAGGCCACCGTTGTCTGGTACTGCAGCCGGGTCAGCGGCTCTCCGCAGGCGCGCAGCCGCGCCGCGCCCCCGAGCCGGTCAAGCGTCGGCGTCAGATTCGAGATCTCCGCGGTGCGCAGACGCTGCTCGCGCAGGTCCTTGTGCTCGGTGCGTGCGGCCGAAATCGCCGGCGGGATCAAGCACACCGTGAGCACCCCCGCGACCCCGGCCGCCGCCCAGGCAGGCACCGCAAACCCGCGCAGTCGCGGCGGATCGGTGAGGAGCCGCCCCACCGCCGCCCCCGCCAGGGCCACCATGACGCCGGCGGCCTCGAACATGTAGCGCGCCAGCCCGGGCCAGCCGTGCAGCGCGAAGGCGATCTCCACGATCACCCAGGCGACGACCGCCCCGGCCAGCCCGAGCACGATCCGGTCGGCCCGGTTGCGACGTAGGGCGGCGAGCACCACCCCGATCAGCGCCAGCACCTCGAGCGGCCAGTAGTGCAGGTCGAGGAAGCGCTTGACCGTCCCGAAGACGCGGTCGTTCTTGAGCGCCCGCCCCGAGTCCAGGGCGTTGGCGCCGGCGACGAAGAAGGTGCGCGAGGTCAGGGCCGGGATGCCGAACCACAGGAGCGCGAGCACCACCCATCCGGCGACCAGCAACCAGCGCATCTGCCGCCGGTAGCGCCAGGCCCAGAGCGTGTACAGCCCGAGGAACAGCCACGCCTCGGGCCGCCCGAGCGAAGCCAGCGTCAAGAGCACGAAGGCCGCGCGCGGGCGCTCGTCCAGGTGGCAGTCGATCGCCGCCAGGCAGAGCGTCACGATCATCGGGTCTGACTGCGAGCTCAGGATGTAGTGGAAGTAGTCCTGAAGTCCCAGCAGCGCCAGACCCGCGAAGGCGCCGGCCGCCAGCCCCGCCCAGCGTCGCTCGGGAGGAGCATCGGTCAGCTTGTAGGCGATCCGCCCCGCGAACACGCTGCCGGCGAGCGCAACTGCGGCCGAGGTGAACATCCACAGCCGCAGCTCGTGATGCCCGGCGAGGGCATAGGGGACCGTGAACAGGTACGGAAGCGGTTTCCACGAGGGGGCGGCGTTGGTGTCCAGCGAGCCAAGGAGCGTCTGGTGGCCCCAGACCAGCCAGCCGTAGGGATCAAAGCCGGGGCGCGTCCTGGCCCACACGACGAGCACGATCGCCGCGAGGATGACCACGACGGTCACGCTCCACCAGGGATGGCGGCGCATGAATTGGCGCAGGGTCCAGGTCTCGGGCGCGGGCGTCCGCTGGGCTGGCTCGGGCGACGACGCCTGACGACGGGGGGCTTCTAGCGTGCTCTCGGACACGAGGACGCGCCGACGGTAGCATGGCCGCTCCCGGGTATTCGTCGCTCGCCGCAGGCCCGTCTGCCTCGCTTCGGACCCACCCAGTGCCCCCGGCAGGAATCGAACCTGCATCCCGCGCTTAGGAGGCGCGTGCTCTATCCGTTGAGCTACGAGGGCCGCGGCCGACGGACATTATCCAGAAGGCCCATTGGCAGGACGTTGCATGTGACTGTCCGTCCTTGACAGTCCGAAAACCACCTGTGAACATCGAGCGCCGTCCCTATTCAGGAGTGCTCATGCGTCGCAAACATGGCCTTTCCCGCGCCCGTACCTCGGGCGCGGAGTGTTCCCGTCCAAGCTCGGCCAGCCGCCTGAGGCGGCTGATCGTCGTCAGTCTGGGGCTGGCGGCTCTGGCGCTGTTTGTCGCCGCCTGCGGAAGCAGCGGCTCCAGCAGCAGTAGCAGTGGTAACAGCAACAGTCCGAACAACGCCAACAAGGCGGCCACGAAGTACGGCACCGTGCTCTACGGCACGCTTCCCCCGGTCGGAACCCCGAAGGCCGGCGGCGTCATCACCCAGGGCCAGCTCACCGGCGAGCAGCCCACCTACATCTTCCCCATCGCCCCCTCGGCCAACTCGGGTACCGGCACCTTCTCGCTCTTTACCCAGTTGTTCATGCCGCTTTACGCCGGTCCCACGGGAGCCATTCCCAAGGTCAACTACAGCCTCAGCGCGGCGAGCGGACCGCCGGTGGCCAGCGACGGTGACAAGACGTACACGATCTCGCTCAAGCCGGGTCTGAAGTACTCAAACGGCAAGCCGATCGTCGCCAACGACGTCCTGTTCTGGTACTACCTGCTCAAGGCCGCGCTCAAGGAATCCCCGGCCAACTGGGGCCAGTTCGTCCCTGGGGAGTTTCCGCTCGACGTCACGAGCGCCAGCGCCCCCAACACCCACACGGTGGTCTTCCACCTCAACAAGGCCTACAACCCGGGCTTCTTCCTCAACAATCAGCTCGCCGATACCAACGGCGGCGCGTACCCGATGCCGAGCACCGACTGGAACGTCGATTCGGCCAATGGCCCGCACCTGAACAACTGGACCGACCCGGCGGTCGCCAAGAAGATCTTCGACTACCTCAACAAGGCGGGCGGATCGGTGGCGACGTTTGGCACCAACCCGTTGTGGAAGGTCGTCAGCGGTCCGTTCAACCTCAAGAGCTTCAGCGCCACCAACAGCTCATACGTGCTGACGCCCAACCCCGACTACGGGGGTACTCCGAAGTCGATGGCCTCCCAGGTGGACGTCAACACCTACACGGGCTTCACGGCGGAGCTCAACGCTCTTAAGAGCGGGAGCCTTGACGTCATGGTCGGCCTCGACCCCTCCCAGCTCGCGGAGGCCCCGTCGCTGAAGTCCCAGGGGATCTCCGTGTTCGGCGGTCCCGGGTGGGGCTGGTTCGGTGGCATCATCAACTTCAAGGACACCACCAACCACTTCGACAAGGTGATCGCGCAGGGTTACGTGCGCGCCGCCATCGACCACCTCATCGATCAGCCGGGGATCATCAAGGGCGTCTACAAGGGTGCCGCGGTCACGGCCTACGGGCCGGTTCCCTCGGCGCCGACATCGCCCTACGCTCCGGCCGACGCGACCACGCCGCCCTATGCCTACAGCCCGTCAACGGCGGTCTCCCAGCTCAAGGCACGCGGCTGGAAGGTGGTCCCCAACGGCCAGACGACGTGCCAGAAGGCGGGCACGGGACCCGACGAGTGCGGTGCCGGCATTCCCGCGGGAACGCCCCTGAAGTTCGCGTGGGCCAACCTGCCGTCGGCAGTCGCCACGACCGGTGTTCTGGAGTCAGAGGCGCTGGCTTCGATCGCCAAGCAGGCGGCCGGCATCAACATCGTGCTCCAGACCAAGTCGTTTAGCTTCCTGACCTCCAACTACAACAATCAGAACCCGGCCGCCACCAAGTACACCAACGACTGGGGTGTCAACAACTACGGTGGCCTGTTCCAGGACTACTACCCGACTCAGGACGGGGTCGACAATCCGGGTGGCGGCTTCAACACCGGCTCCTACGATGACTCGACGGCAAACTCGCTGATCCACGCCTCGGTGTTCGGCAATGACCCGAACGCCGTGAAGAACGAGGCGTCGTATCTGACCAAGAGCCTGCCGGTGTTCTACTTCCCGGCCCAGGACTACCTGCTGGGGGTCAACACCAAGAAGGTCGGCGGCCAGCCCGATGGCTGGACGTCGATGACCCAGCAGCAGTTCTTCCCCCAGTACTGGTACCAGGTCACGTCCTAGGCAAGACCACGACTGCCGCCGCCATGAACGGTTTGTTGGCCGCGGGCGAGGCGTATCGTGTGGCGCACGGATGCGCGCCGTGAAGAGTGATCGCGAGGAGCGCGGCGGATGACGGGATACATCATCCGCCGGCTCCTCGTGGCCGTCGTCGTCATCATCGGGATCGCGTTCATCACGTTCGCCCTCCTGCACCTGCTCTCCCCGAGCCCGGTCTACACGGTGCTGGGGGCCAAGGCTCAGCCCGCGGCGGTCATAGCCTGGAATAAGCAGCATGGCTATGACCGCGGGTGGATCCTGCAGTTCTTCAGCTATCTCGGCAGGCTGGTCCGGCTGGACTTCGGCTACTCATACAAGCTCAGCCAGAGCGTCGGCGCGCTCTTCAAGGAGAACGCCGGGCGCAGCATCTACCTAACGCTGGCCGCGCTCGTCCTGTCGCTGGTGATCGCCATCCCGCTCGGCATCGCACAGGCGGTCAGGCGAAACAGCGTTGGCGACTACGCCGCGACGACGCTGAACTTCGTCCTCTATTCGATGCCCTCGTTCTTCCTGGGCCTGATTCTGATCCAGTTCCTGGCGATCGACCTCAACATCTTCCCCCCGACGGTCTCAGACTCCATCACCAGCGTCTGGGGGGCATTCACCCATCCGGCCCAGATGACCCTGCCGATCGTCACGCTGGCGCTGATCAACGTCGCCTCGTTCAGCCGTTACATGCGCTCCTCGGCTCTGGACAACCTCGGCCAGGACTACATCCGCCTCGCGCGAGCCAAGGGGCTGTCCCAGAAGGCGGTCCTCTATCGCCACCTGCTGCGAAATGCGTGCCTGCCGATGATCACGCTCGTCGGGCTCTCGATCCCTACCCTCCTGGCGGGCAATCTGCTGATCGAGGTCCTGTTCAATATCCAGGGCCTCGGACTACTGTTCTTCAACGCGCTCCAGAATCTCGACTACAACGTCCTGCTGGCCTACACGATCCTCGGGGGGATGCTGACCGTGCTCGGGAACCTGGCGGCCGACGTTGCCGTCACGCTGGCCGATCCGAGGATTCGCCTTGGCTGATCCCGCCTCCAAGCCCCTGCTCGAGGGTCTGACCCCGCTGGGGTCGCCCGACGCCATCACCACGGCGCCGGAGGGTGGCGAAGTAGGGTTCGTCGCCAGCGGCTGGCGACTGGCGCTACGCGAGTTTCTCGACAACCGCCTCGCCGTGGTCGGCGTGATCATCCTCGTGTTCTTCGTGCTCTTCTGCTTCGTTGGACCGCTCGTCTACCACACCAATCAGACCCTGACCAACCCCCTGGTCACCGACCTGCCTCCGGGCGCCGGACACCCGCTCGGCACCGACGACAACGGCTTCGACGAGCTCGGCCGGATCATGGTGGGGGGCCAGACCGCCCTGGCGATCGGCTTCTTCGCCTCGCTCATCGCCACCGTGATCGGAACGCTCTACGGGGCGATCTCCGGCTTGGCCGGCGGCCTCATCGACGGGGCCCTGATGCGCTTCGTCGACATCCTGCTCTCGATCCCGTTCCTGTTCATCGTGCTCGTGCTGGCGACCAAGTACAGCGCCACGGTTCTCGAGGAGAGCCTGATCCTCGGTGCATTCTCATGGCTGATCCCGGCGCGCCTGGTGCGGGGCGAGGTCCTGACGCTCCGAACACGCGACTTTGTCTCCGCGGTCACCGTGATGGGCGGGACCAAATCGCGTCTCGTGTTCAAGCACCTGATCCCCAACGCGCTCTCGGTCGTGATCGTCAACGTCACCTTCCAGGTCGCCGACGCGATCCTCGCGCTCGCCTACCTGGGATTTCTCGGCTTCGGTCTGCAGTACCCCTCGACGTCGTGGGGCGACATGCTCGGCAATGCCCAGAACTACGTCTCGTCGGGGTACTGGTGGCTCGTCTATCCGGTCGGCGCCTGCCTGGTCGTGGTCGTGATGGCTTGTAATCTCATCGGAGACGCTCTGCGTGACGCCTTCGACGTGCGGCTACAGCGCCGCTAGACGAGGACCACACCGATGCCCGCCGCCGCGCTCACCGTCGAGGATCTGACCACCGAGATCAACCTGTCCCGAGCGACGGTGCACCCCGTCGGCAACGTCGATCTCAAGATCCAGGCCGGCGAAACGATCGGCCTCGTCGGCGAGTCGGGATCCGGGAAGTCGATGCTCGGCCTCTCGATCCTCGGCCTGCTGCCCAACGGCGGACACATCACCGGCGGCTCGATCCGGGTCGGCGACCGCGAGCTCATCGGGTTGAGCGAGAACGAGCTGCGAAAGATCCGCGGCGACACCGTGGCCATGATCTTCCAGGACTCGTTGTCCTCGCTGAACCCCACCAAATCGATCGGGGAGCAGGTCGCCGAGCCCGTCCGCCTGCACCGCGACGCCTCCAAGAAGGAGGCGCTCGACCGCGCGCTCGAGGTCCTCGACCTCGTGGGCCTGCCCCAGCCCAGGGAACGGCTGCACGATTATCCCCATCAGCTCTCAGGCGGACTGCGCCAGCGGGTGATGATCGCGATCGCTCTGGCCTGCGAGCCTCGCGTCCTGCTCGCCGACGAGCCCACGACGGCGCTGGACGTCACCATCCAGGCCCAGATCCTGTCCCTGCTCGACGACCTCAAGGATCGGCTCGGGATGGCCACGCTGCTCGTCACCCATGACATGGGCGTGGTGGCGGGGCGTACGAGCCGGATCAACGTCATGTACGCAGGCCGGATCGTGGAGACCGCTCCCACCGAGGAGCTGTTCGCGGGGATGCGCCACCCCTACACCCAGGCGCTGTTGGGGTCGATTCCCCGCCTCACGCAGGACAACCGCAAAGCGCTGCTCAGCATCCCAGGTTTGCCGCCAGACCTGACGGCCCCGCCGC
>JBAPXO010000860.1:0-3999 GCA_049284255.1 Solirubrobacteraceae bacterium
GGGCCTCGTATCGATCCCGCCGCCCTCCCGGTTCCCGACGGCCTAGAGGTCCGTCCGTTCGTCCCCGACCTTTATTGGCACCTGGCGGCGTGCGATCTCGCCATCGTCCAAGGCGGCCTGGCGACCACCATGGAGCTGACCGCCAGCCAACGGCCGTTCATCTACTTCCCGCTCAAGCAGCACTTCGAGCAGAACATCCACGTTCGCCACCGCCTCGAGCGCCACCGGGCCGGGCGTCGGATGGAGTACGACGACTCCCCACCCGAGGCGATCGCCGCCGCCATTGCCCAGGAGATCGGCCGCGAGGTCGACTACCTACCGGTGGCTACCGATGGGGCGGCGCGGGCGGCCGGGCTGATCGGCGAGCTCCTCTAGCCGGACACGACCCCAGGGTCCCGGCGCGGGATAATCTTGCCTCGGTCCAGCTTATGGGGTTCTGAGTGGTCTGTCCTACCTGTGCGGCGGAGAACAAAGCCGGATCTAAGTTCTGCAGCGAGTGCGGGAGTCCGCTCGCACTGCGATGCCCCGACTGCGGGACCGTCGTCGCCGCCGGGCAGAAGTTCTGCAGCGAGTGCGGTCTGGCTCTGACCGCCGGAGCGGCGCCGGGTGTCGCTGGAGTCGCGCCCACCGGGCCCGCGGAAGTGACCACAGAGCCCGCGGAGTTGCGGGTCGTCTCAGTCTTGTTCGTCGACCTGGTGGGGTTCACGTCCCTGTCTGAGTCCCGTGAGGCGGAGGATGTCCGGGCGTTGCTGGGCCGGTACTTCGACACCGCACGGACGGTGGTGGAGCGGTACGGGGGATCGATCCAGAAGTTCATCGGGGATGCGGTGATGGCGGTGTGGGGAGTGCCGGTGGCGCGCGAGGACGACGCGGAGCGCGCGGTCCGGGCCGCGCTCGACGTTGTGGACGCGGTCAGCGTCTTCGGCCACGAGGTCGGCGCTCCGGAGCTGCGCGCACGAGCGGGCGTGGTGACCGGGCAGGTCGCGGCGCTCGAGAACCCGGGCGAGGGCCTGGTCGTCGGGGACCGGGTCAACACCGCCTCGCGGGTGCAGTCTGCGGCCGAGCCCGGATCGGTGTTCGTGGACGAGGTGACGCGGCAGGTGACGCTGGCGGCGATCTCCTACGAGGACGCCGGCGAGCACGCGGTGAAGGGCAAGGCCGAGCCGCTTCGGTTGTGGCGGGCACTGCGAGTGGTGGCGGGAATCGGTGGCTCGGAACGCGAGCAGGGCTTCGAGACCCCCTTCGTAGGTCGAGACGGGGATCTCCGCCTGCTTAAGGAGCTGTTTCATGGGGCCCTGGAGCGGCGGGCCGCGCGGCTGGTGGCGGTGTCGGGAGAGGCCGGAGTCGGGAAGTCGCGCCTGCGCCGGGAGTTCTCCAACTACGTGGATGGCCTCGCCGAGACGGTGATGTGGCACTCGGGGCGGTGTTTGTCCTACGGCGAGGGGGTCGCGTACTGGGCGCTCGCCGAGATGGTCAGGCAGCGGCTGGGGATCGCTGAGGACGCCGGAACCGAAGAGGCCGCGGCCAAGCTGGCTCAGGGGCTCGAGCGTTGGGTCCCCGACGCGGTCGATCGCGAGTTCATCGCGCCGCGGCTGGGTGTTCTGCTCGGGGTGGCTGAGCCGGGACTGGGCCGCGAGGAGCTGTTTGCCGGATGGCGCTTGTTCTTCGAGCGCTTGGCGGGGCATGTGCCGGTCGTGCTGGTGTTCGAGGACCTGCAGTGGGCCGATCTCGGGCTGCTCGATTTCGTCGAGCAGTTGCTGGATTGGTCGGCATCGAGTCCGATCTTCATTCTCGGGCTGGCGCGGCCGGAGCTGGCGGCGACCCGCGAAGGGTGGCCGGCGGGGCGCCGGGGGGCGACCCTGATCCAGCTCGAGCCGCTGCCCGACCAGGCCATGCGCGAGCTCCTGGCCGGTCTGGTCGATGGACTGCCCGACGATGCTGCGCGCCGGATCGTGGCGCAGGCCCAGGGGGTGCCGTTGTACGCGATCGAGACGGTGCGGGCCCTGGTCGATCGTGGGGCCCTGGTCGCGGTCGATCGCCGGTTGGTGCTGCAGGGCGAGCTGGGTGATCTGGACGTTCCGGCGAGCCTGAGTTCGTTGATCGCCGCGCGCTTGGACTCGTTGGAGCCCGCCGAGCGGTCGCTGGTCAAAGCGATGTCAGTGTTCGGCGGTGCCTTCCCGCGCTCAGCAGCCGCCGCGCTGTCGGGGCAGCCAGAGGGTCCGCTTGACCAGGCGCTGGCCGCGCTCGTGCGTAAGCAGGTCCTGGTTATCCGCGCCGATCCGCTGTCGCCGGATCGAGGCCAGTACACGTTCGCGCAGGGCCTGCTGCGGACCGTGGCCTACGAGATGCTGTCCCGGCAGGAACGCAAGCCGCGCCACCAGGCGGCGGCCGAATACCTACGCCATGCGTTCGCCAACGATGGCGAGGAGGTTTCCGAGGTCATCGCCTCCCATTATCTG
The DNA here is from genome assembly GCA_049284255.1 of Solirubrobacteraceae bacterium. Lineage (GTDB taxonomy): Bacteria > Actinomycetota > Thermoleophilia > Solirubrobacterales > Solirubrobacteraceae > Palsa-465. The sequence continues at coordinate 2,460 of JBAPXO010000860.1, forward strand.
GACGCCTACCGAGCGGCCGGCGACGATCCCGATGCCGAGTCGCTGCGCGTCGAGACGCTCGCGGCACTCCGCCGAGCTGGGCAGCGTGCGGCGGTGGTCGGCGCCCCCGAGACCGCGGAGCGGACCTACATGACCGCCAGGGAGCTGGCCGGCGACGAGCACGAGCGTGCCGCGCTCACCCAGGCGGCCGGAGAGATGGCACTGCAATCTGGACGACACGAGGTCGCGTTGGAGCTGCTCGAGTCCGCATCGACGGCGCATGCGGCCGCCGGTCGTGAGCAGGAGGCCGCTCGCCTCACCAGGGAAATCGGACTCAGTCTCGTCCTCCTCAGTCGCATGGACGAGGCCGCCGAACGAATCACCGCCGGCCTGAGAGTGTTGGGAGCGGACCGGCTTGACCCTGAGGTGGGCGCGCTCAGCGCCACCCTGGGCCGCGCCTACGTCTTCGCCGGCGACTATGAGCGAGCCGCGCCGGCACTGGAGACCGCGCTGCGGATCGCCGAGGCGCTCAAGCTTCCCGCCCTGTTCTGCGAGACGGTCACCTCTAAGGCCATCAGTTACCTTCACGAAGGCCGGCCCGAGGAAGCGAGGCTTCTGCTCAACGGGGCGATCGAGGTCGCCGAGCGCCACGGTCTCACCGAGGCTCTCGGCCGGGGCCACGTCAACAATGGCAGCCTCGCCATGCAATGGGATCTGCCCGATGCGGTCGCTCATTGCGAAGCGGCGCTCGCAGTGGCGCGCCGGCGCGGCGACCGCTTCCTGGAGAGTCTGAGCGCAACGAACCTGATGACGGTTTACGTCTTCGATGGCCGCTGGGGCGAGCTCGACCGCTTGGCCGCGGAGCTGCTCGAAGGAAACGAGCAGCGCCCCGGCGCCGAGTTGCTCTACAGCGTCCTCGGGGTGCTCTACTCCCTGCGGGGCGAGACACCCGCGGCGCGCGCCAGCCTCGAACGGATCGCCGCCTGGGAGCACAGCGAGGACCGCGAGGACAACGCTCTTTATCCGGCGGTTGCGATCAGCGTGGGACTGTCCGAAGGTCAACTCGAGGATGCGCTGAAGCGCGGCCTACCCTTACTCGACCGGGCCATCGAGACGCTCGGGCCGACTCACGAGTCGGTGCGGTTCGCATGGCCAGACACCCTGCAGGCCGCGCTCGCCCTCGGCCGCCTCGAGGATGCCGCCGGCCTAGTGACCCTGCTCGGCGGGCTCCCCCCCGGGCACCTTCCGCCGTACCTGAACTGTCAGCTCACGCGCGGTCGCGGACGGATAGCGGCCGCCGAAGGTCGCCACGATGAGGCCGAGGCCGAACTGACCGCGGCGATCGATGGCCTCCGGACGCTCGGGTACCCTTACTGGCTCGCGGTCGCCCAGGCCGACCTCGCCGGCGTGCTCAACGGTCGGGGCCGATCGGAAGACGCCGCGCTGCTCCTAGACGAGGCCACCGCGACGCTGCGGTCGCTGGGCGCCGTCTCGGCAGCGGATCGTGCGGCCGGGCCCAGCCGCTCTGCCAGCACGGCCGGCTCGTAGCGGCCCCCGCGCC
>JBAPXO010000861.1:0-2712 GCA_049284255.1 Solirubrobacteraceae bacterium
CGGCTTGACGCCGAACCACCAGGGCCCACTCTGGCAGCCGCGGGCCGAGACCGACGCCAGCCCGGCGATCTCCCGGGGGTCAGAAAGGCGGCCGATCACGTTCCCGCTGATCGTGAAGCCGTGCCCGCGGTAATGAAATAGCTTGTTCGCGCCGACGCGGATCTGGACCGAATCCGGCGTCTCGCTTCCCTTTCGGGAGCACAGGTTCGCGAACGTGAAGGCAAAGAAGCCGAACTTGCCGTCGGATTGGCCGTAGATGAGCGACACCTTGCCCGGCCAGTCGTGCCCGACGAAGCTGTCGGGGGCCGCTCCCTTGACCTGGATCCGCGAGGCCGGCGCCTGCGCGGCGGCGAGCAGGGACAGCCCGGCGACCGCGAGCACCACGAGGAGCGCGGCGCGCCTGCGCGCGAGCGCTGAACCACCGCGAGCCAAACCCCCAAACACACGCATCACCGGCAGTCAGCCTACCGCGCCACGCCCACGACGCCGAGACTGGGCGCCGCCGACGCTAATCCTTCGGCGGCTTACGGCTTAACCTCAAACCACCATGGGCCACTCGTGCAGCCGTTCCGCGAAACGGTCGCCAGGCCCACGATCTCCTTGGGGGCGGCACGCTTGCCGATCACGTTCCCGGTCACGGTGAACCCGTGTCCCTGGTACTGGAATCGGTTGTCCCTGCGGATGGTGATCGGGATCGAGTCCTTGAGCGCGCTGCCTCGCCTCGAGCACTCGTTGGCGAATGTGAACGCGTACAAGGCGAACACGTCGCCTCGGTTGGTATCGATCTCAGTGAATTCGACGCGCACCTTGCCCACCCAGTCATGGCCGAAATACTCCAGCGCGTGGGAGGGCTTGACCTGGATCCGCGAGGCGGATGCCCCGGCCGCTACGCCGAGGGCCAGCATCGCGCCAGCAATGAGGACACCGAGACGCAGGCGCATGACGGTCGCCCAGCCTAACGCCCGGCGGGCACTCGCGCCACCTCTCCTAACCGGTTCACCATCGCCTGCTTGCCGGTGGGCGTATCTCACCCCTCGAGCTGCTGGGCGACCAGGTAGGCGTACAGCCCCTGACGGCGCACCAGCTCCTCATGGGAGCCGCGCTCGACGATCCGGCCCCGCTCCAGCACGCAGATGATGTCGGCGTCGCGGATCGTCGAGAGCCGGTGGGCGACCACGAATGTTGTCCTGCCCTCCCCCAGCCGATCCAGGTTCTGCTTGACGGCCCGTTCGGCCTCGGTGTCGAGCGCGCTCGTGGCCTCGTCGAAGATCAGCACGGCGGGCTCGCGATACAACGCCCGCGCGATCGCCACCCGCTGAGCCTGGCCTCCGGAGAGCTTGAGCCCAGAGTCCCCCACCCGGGTCTCAAAACCCAGCGGAAGGTTGTCGATGAACTCGGCGGCATCGGCCAACTCGGCAGCCCGCCGTATCTGGCGGTCTTCGGGCGAGCGGTCTCCGAAGGCGATGTTGGCCGCGATCGTGTCGTCGAATACGTAGGACTCCTGGAGGACGAACCCGATTCGCCGGCGCAGCTCGCCGAAATCCAGCTCGCGGAGCTCGACGCCGTCGTACTCGATCGCTCCGGCGGTGGGCACGAGCAGTCCGGCCAGGCACTTGGCCAGCGTGGACTTGCCCGAGCCCGAGCGACCGACGAACGCGACCGTGGTCCCGGCCGGTACCTCGAGCGAGATATCACCGAGGATCAGCTTGTCGCTGTCGCCGGGGTAGGCGAAGCTGACGTTGCGCAGCCGGACGTAACCGAGCTCCGACGATGGTTGGCGCAGGCCGGTGTGGTCGTGGCCCTGCTCGGGCTCCTGATCGACGACGTCCTGCAGGCGCCCCATCAACACCGCCACCAGCTGTAGCCGGTCCCAGAGCGCCAGCAGCGCCAGCAGCGGCGCGTTGGCGAGCAGGACCAGAGCGTTGAAGGCGACCAGGGCGCCGACTGACAAATTGCCGTCCAGGACCTCGAGCGCCGCCAGGAACAGGAACAGCGCGTAGACCATGAAGGTCACGACCGTGGTCATCCCCTCATAGATCATCGAGACCAGATCGGCGCGGAACAGCTTGTCGCGCAGCAGCGCGAACTCGGCGCGCATGCGCTCACGCAACCCTTCCTCGGCGCCCATCGTCTTGACGGTTGCGATGCCGCGGACGGCGTCGATCTGGCGCGATTGGTAGCGGCCGTGCCCGGTCTCGACGGCGTCGAACATCGGGCGGATGCGAAGGCTCGAGTAGCGCATCAGGCCGGCGTAGAAGGGCGCGCAGGCGACGTAGAGCAGTGCCAGCTGCCAGGAGTAGAAGGCCATGATCACGACCGCCACGAGCAGCTGGGCGGCGGCGGTGGCGGCGGCGATCCCGTTGCCGATCAGAACCGCCCGGATCTGCTGCAGGCCGCTCAGCCGGCGCTCGATGTCGCCCGTGCGCCGGGTCTCGAAGTAGCGCATCGGCAGGCTCAGCAGCCGCATCGTCATGAAGTCCAGGGTGTCGGCATCAAGCGAGGCGGCCACCCGCGCCACCACCCAGCGCTGGACGAGGAGCACCCCCACCGCCACGGCGAGGACGCCGATCATGCCTCCCAACAGCACGAACAGCAGGGTCTCGTTGTGATCGGGGATCACGTGGTCGATGATCGTCTGGGAGAACACCGGCAGGACCATCTCTAGCCCGGCCGAGATGAGCGCCAGCACCAGACCGATCGTCAGCGCCCGAC
>JBAPXO010000862.1:0-5516 GCA_049284255.1 Solirubrobacteraceae bacterium
TGTCACCTCCGCGCGAAGATTTCGGGTAATTGGGTTGCAATCCCCGGCGCGCTGAGTTACCCTGGCACTTCCTGTAGTAGGAGTTACTCGATGGCACCTTCCTTCTCCACCCACACCACTCTCTCCGCCAAGGCATTTGCACCTGCGTTCGGGCAGGCCTGCATCGCCGTGCGGATCCCGATGTACCGGCCGACGCTGGCTGATGCCAGCACCGGCGGGACCATCGGTGCTCTCGTGACGAGGAGTGTGCGCTGAGTTACGCGCACATAACAAACTCGTAGCGAGGGCGACCCAGACGGGTCGCCTTTTTTGTGCCCAAAGTGAAAATTCAAGAACAGCTGAGTGACACCTTGTGATGGTGTGACTTCGACCTGCCCTGATGCGGGGTGACACTCAGCGCGATCCCCAGAGGAATTAACCATGCAATGCGCGCGAGATGACTACCTGCTGAAGAGCCGGTGGGGGCACGTGCCGCGTACGCCGCGGGCCGGTCCCCGGCGTCCTCGGCACGAGGTCGCTGCGGTGGAGCAGACGTCCGCCAAGCGCGGCCTGGGTCTGAGACGACTGCTGCCCCAGCGCCCCGATCGTCCCCGGAGCCGTAAGGCGGCCGGAGAGCTCGACATCCAGACCTACCTGGAGTTGGAGTTCGCCGTTGATGACGAGCGCACGGCGACACACTGATGCTCACCCGACTGATACGAGGCGGGTCCGTCTTCTCACCGGCGGGCCCGCCTCACAGTCGTCTGCGCGCTGACTCGCTCGGGACGGCGAGGTAGCATCGACGCCGATGCCAGAGGCTCGTATCAACCTGCCCGAGGGTCTGGTCGCGATACTGCGCCAGCCGAGTCCGTGCTTCGTCTCCACCGTGATGCCCGACGGCTCACCGCAGCTGACCCAGACCTGGGTGGATACGGATGGTGAGCACATCCTGATCAACACCGTTGACGGCTTTCAGAAGGTCTTGAACGTCAGACGAGACCCCCGCGTCGCGGTTGCCGTGTCGGACCGGACCAATCCCTCGCGGTATTACTCGGTACGGGGCGAGGTGGTGAGCGTGAGCGCCGAGGGCGGCGCAGACCACATCGAAAGCCTCGCCCAACGCTATCTGGGAACGCCTTATCCCTGGTACGGCGGGCGTGACCAGGTGCGCCTGATCCTCACGATCGAGCCCCACCAGATCCATTCGGTGGGCTGAGGCTGATCTTTAGGAATCGCTCGAGCATCGCGTTGACCTGCTCGGGGACCTCGCAGGGGCTGAAATGCCCGGAGCCGACGGTCCGGCCGATCAGAAGGTCTGGGCGCAACCGGGCAGCGCGGGCGAGATCGGCGTTGGGGGTGCCAGCGTCGAGGTAGAGAAGCGGATCCCGAGATCGCTTCAGGGCGTCGGCGTCACTCCACGATCCCACCGACTCCTCGAGGATCGAGCTGGTCACGTGCAGCGGCGTGTGGACGATCTCGTCGAGGATCCACGCCATCCGGTCCCGGTCATCGTGGGGACCGAAAAACCCCGAGTAATACTCCCGCAGCGCCTGGAAGCCCGCGGCCCCACGCAGTTGCGCGACCATCCCGTCGACGAATCCGGCACGGTCGCCGGGAGGCAGCAGGATCGAGTCGACCAGCACGGCTCCGGCGACCCGCTCCGGCCGACTGGCCGCCAGTTCGAGCGCGACGAGGCCCCCCAGGCTGTGCCCGACGACCAACGGACGCTCAACTCCGAGCGCCGTGCACATCCACTCGACGTCGTCCGCCAGAGCCTGCATGGTGTAGGGCTGGCGCGGAGCATCGCTGTCGCCGTGACCGCGAAGATCGACCGCCAGCACGCGGTGATCACGTGAGAAATAGTCGACCTGGTCGGTCCAGAACCCGCGGTGACAAGCCAAGCCGTGCACGAATACAAGCGCTGGCGCCCCCTGCCCAGCCTCCTGGTAGCCAAGCCGCACCTCCTCGCGAACAAGACTGGCCATGCGGACAGTCTGAACCACCCAGGCGCGGGATAAGGTCGGATGGGGAATGGCCAGTATCGAGTCACGCCAGAACGCGTTCGTCGCCGATGAGGAGCTGCTGACCGGGATCCTGCGCGAGGTCATCGAGCTGGGGGAGGGGCCCGAGGCCGTGCAGCTCCTCGACGACGCCGTGACGCTCGGGCAGCGAGCCCGCCTGGGCGACGAGGGTGCGGCCGACGAGCTTGCCAGCCTGGTGAGCGGGCTGAGCCTCGAGCAGACCGACGTCCTGGTCCGTGCGCTCACGCGGTGGTTTCAGCTCATCAACCTGGTCGAGGACAATGAGCGCGTGCGCCGGTTGCGCGCGCGAGACGCCGCCGATCCCGACCAGCCTCGGGAGGGCTCGCTGCGGGGCGCGATCGCCGACTTCAGCCAGGCCGGAGTGAGCGCCGAGGAGCTCCAGGCGGTGCTCGACCGCGGCGAGCTGCGCCTGGTCATGACCGCGCATCCGACCGAGGCGCGGAGGCGAACCACGATCGACAAGCTCGCGCGCGTCTTCGGCGTCCTGCGCGAGCTCGACGAGCGCAATCATCCGGACCGCCACGACGCCCGGCGTCGGCTGCTGGCCACCGTGCAGGAGCTATGGGGCTCAGACGACATCCGGGCGGCCGAGCTGACCGTGGTCGCCGAGGTTCGCGGCGGGCTGATCCATTTCGCCTCCTCGCTGGCCGACACGGTGCCGCGCATCTACCGCGACCTCGAGCAGGCACTGACGGAGTTCTACCCCGACGCCGGGGAGGAGCGTGGTTTCGAGGTCCCTCCGCTGCTTGGGTTCGGGTCCTGGATCGGCGGCGACCGCGACGGCAACCCGTTCGTCACCCCGCAGACCACGGTCGAGGCGCTCGAGCTGATGCGCGAGCAGTGCCTGCGCCTCCTCGAGAGCCGCCTGGAGCAGCTGGCCGGGCGGTTGTCGCTGTCCGAGCGCCTGACCGGCCCCGCGCCGTTGCTGGCGCCGATCCTTGAGCGGGGCAGTGACCAGTTCCCCGAGCTTGCCCAGCGCTTGGACAACCTGAATCCCGAGGAGCCCTACCGCCGCGCCCTGACCTTCATCCGCGAGCGGGTGCGGGCCACCCAGGCCCGAGCTCCGGGTGCTTACGGGCTGCCATCGGAGCTCGTCGAGGAGCTCGAGCAGGTGGCGAGCGCGTTGTCGGAGGGGTCCGGTGCGCTCACCGCCCGGGCCGACCTGCGTGACTTCATCCGCCAGGTCCAGGTTTTCGGGTTTCACTTCGCTCGCCTCGACATCCGTGAGCACGCCAAGGTCCACCGTCGTGCGCTGGCCGAGATCTACAGCTCGCTGGAGGTGTGCGAGGACTACGAGGCGCTGTCTGATGAGGATCGGGTGGCGCTCCTGCAGGAGCAGATCGCCGACCGCCGGCCGCTGATCCCCGCCGACGTCGAGCGCTTCTCCGAGGCCACGCAGGAGACGATCGAGACCTTCCGGACGCTGCGCGAGACCCTGGAAGGGCCCAACCAGGGCGCGATCCAGACCTACATCATCTCCGGGACCGAGGGACCCCCAGACCTGCTCGAGGTCCTGCTCCTGATGAAGGAGGCGAGCCTCAGCCGGGCGGGAGGGGAGCTGGCCGCGCTGAGAATCGTTCCGCTGTTCGAAGCCGGGGCAACGCTCGAGGCGGCTCCGGCGACGATGGACGCACTGCTGGGCATCCCGGTCTATCGCGAGGCTCTGCATGCCGTCGGCGACGAGCAGGAGATCATGATCGGCTACTCGGACTCCAACAAGGACGTGGGTTACCTGGCCTCGGCGTGGGCGGCCTACACCGCGCAGATCAAGATCGCCGACGTTCTGCGCCGCCACGACGTGAGCTGGGAGTTCTTCCACGGCCGCGGGGGAGCGGTCGGCCGGGGAGGCGGGCCCACCAACACCGCAATTCTGGCCCTGCCGCCGGGGACCGTGGGTGGCCGTCTGAAGATGACCGAGCAGGGTGAGGTGCTGACCGCCAAGTACGCGGTGCCGGAGATCGCCCACCGTGAGCTCGAGCTCGCCATGAGCGCCACGCTCGCCACCGGCCGGTCACGGCCGCACGAGCTCAGCGACCGCTTTGAGGAGCTGATGCGGGAGATGGCCGCCGACTCCGAGGCGCTCTATCGCTCGATCGTGCACGACGATCCCGACTTTGTGGCCTTCTTTGAGGCCGTGACCCCGGTGCACGAGATCTCGCGCCTGCGCCTGGGCTCGCGCCCGGCCAAGCGAACGCAGGCCGGGGGAATCGGCGACCTGCGCGCCATCCCCTGGGTGTTCTCGTGGACGCAGTCGCGGATCGTGCTTCCGGCCTGGCTGGGGCTGGGCACCGCGCTGCACAACGCCCGCGAACGCCACGGGGTCGAGCTCCTGCGCCAGATGGCGCACGAATGGCCGTTTTTCACCAGCGTCCTCTCCAACGCCGAGATGGGGTGTGCCAAGGCCGACCTCGGGATCGCGGGGCGCTACGTCGCACTCTGGGAGCAGGCCGAGCCCCGGGATCGCATCTGGAGCGCGCTCGAGGAGGAGCTCGAGCGGACGATCGCCGAGCTCGTTCTGATCGAGGACGGGGAGCGCCTGCTCGACCGCGAGCCTGTGCTGCAGGCCTCGATCGATCGCCGCAACCCGCTCGTCGATCCGCTCTCCTTCATCCAGGTCGAGCTCCTGCGCAGGCTGCGAGAGCACGGCGACGAGGCGCCAGACGAGCTGGGTCGCGTGAGTCTGCTGACGATCAATGGGATCGCCAGCGGCCTGCGCAACACGGGCTGACCGAGCAACACCGGCCGTCTTCCGGGGTAGAACCTCCTACCCTTTGGGATCAACTCCCTGGGACCCCGTCCAATGCCCTACGCCCCCGACCTGTCCGGATCCGCTCTGGACGACCGTTACGAACTCCACGCCCTGATCGGCGAGGGGGCGTTCGGGCGCGTCTATGAGGGCCGCGACCGGCGGCTGGCCCGTCCGGTGGCCGTCAAGGTGATCAAGCCGTGGTGGACCGAGGACCCCGATTGGGCGGCGACCTTCGAACGCGAGGCCCAGCTGCTGGCGCGCGTCTCGGATCCGGGCATCGTCCAGATCTACGACGTCGGGCACGCCGCCGAGGGCCTCTACTACGTATCGGAGCTCGTCGACGGCGAGAACCTTGCCCGGCGGCTGCGCCGCGGGCCGCTGCCGCCGTGGGAGGCCTGCGACGTGGCCGCACAGCTGTGCCGGGCGCTCGCCCAAGCCCATGCCCAGCGGATCGTCCACCGCGACGTCAAGCCCGCCAACATCCTGATCTCGGCGCGCGGGAGGGTCAAGGTCGGCGACTTCGGCGTCGCCCGCCTCGCCGAGGGAAGCACCGAGGGGGCGGCCGCGACGATCGTCGGCACCCCCAAGTACATGGCTCCCGAGCAGGGGCGCGGGCTGCCCACGACGCCGGCCACCGACATCTACAGCGTCGGCGTCGTGCTCTACGAGATGATTTCGGGCAGGCCTCCGTTCGTCGAGGAGTCGGCGGTCGCTCTAGCCGTCCGCCACCTCCAGGATCCCCCGCC
>JBAPXO010000863.1:0-7632 GCA_049284255.1 Solirubrobacteraceae bacterium
CTTCACTCCCTTGCTGATCATCAGCTCGCCGGAGTCGACCGACGCCTCGCCGGACAGCATCCGCAGCAGCGTCGTCTTGCCGGAGCCGTTGCGGCCCGACAGCGTCATCCGGTCGCGGCGCTCGAGCTTGAACGAGATGCCCCGCAGCAGCGGCTCTCCAGCGATGTCCTTTCCCAGGTCGGATGCGATCACGACGGCCATGGGGTTGATGGTAGGCAGCGCCGCGGTCCCTGGCGAGAGCCAGATACGATCCTCCGATGCGACGCCGTACGCCCGCGTACCCGCCGATCCCCCCGGTCGAGATGCCTCCGGCGCGCACCGTGCTGGTGCCCAACCGCGGGGAGTTCTTCATCCGCGACACCGGCGGCGATGGGCCCACGGTGATGCTGCTGCACGGATGGATGGTGAGCGCCGATCTCAACTGGCATGGCGCCTACGCCGCGCTCGCCGACGCGGGATATCGCGTGTTGGCGATCGACCACCGCGGCCACGGCCGCGGGCTGCGTGCTCTGTCGCCCTTCCGGCTGGCCGATTGTGCGGCCGATGCCGCGGCCGTACTCGGCGAGCTCGATGCCGGTCCGGCGACGGTCGTCGGCTACTCAATGGGGGGCACGATCGCTCAGCTGATGGCGCGAGATCACCGCGCCGTCGTCAGCGGGATCGTGCTCAGCGCCACCTGTCAGCACTTCCAGGATCCCGAGACCCGGCGGATCTGGAAGTGGATGGGCGCGGTCGGCCTGATGATGGGCGTAGCACCCCGTTCCTTCTTCAACGCCGGCTTCAGGCGCTCGGGCATCAAGCTCGACGAGCGCACCGCCTGGTGGCTGGCCGAGCTTATGCGCCACTCCCCGCGTGATGCCGCTGAGGCCGGTCGTGAGCTGGGGCGCTTTGACTCCCGCCCCTGGCTTCAGAGCCTCACCCTTCCCGCCGCCGTGGTCCTCACCACCCGGGATACCGCCGTGGCTCCGGCCAAGCAGCGTGAGCTGGCGGCCGCGATTCGGGGCAGCGTATTCGAGGTCCCGATCGACCACCTTGAGCCGACCAGCCGGGCGGACATCTACAACCCGGCGCTGGTCGCGGCGCTGCAGGCGGTCGGCGCCCAGACGGCGGCAGCAGCGGCCTAGCAGGCCACTAGCCGAGCGCGGAAACCGCCGCCCGGATGGGATACCCTTTGCTGGCGATGACCCGCCGGACCCGCTTTCTGTTCGTCCTCATGTCGGTGGCCACCGTGCTGCTGACGCTGGCGCCGATCGCCATGGCCCACGACGACGGCGGCGAAGGGTGGTACGGGGAAACGACCGACCCCGCGATCACGAGCACGATGTTCATCGTGATCGCCTTCTTCCCGACGATCATCCTGATCTTCACCCTGATCCAGTGGCGTCTTGACAAGCGCAAGCACGCACGCATGGACGCCGCGAACGCCCGTGAGGCCAACGAGGACTGGCGCGGCGGCTGGTAGCCAGCGCTGCGCCGGCTAGTCCAGCTGACCGCGGGACGCGTCGACGGTCCGGTGAACCATCGTGGCTTCGTCGTCCTCCCCGCTCTCGTCGTCCTCCCCGGTCTCATCGCGGGGAGTCTCGAGCCGCGACATCGCGGCCGGTGCTAGGACGGGCACGACGACCGTCGGGATGAGCAGCGGCAGCAGGAGCAGGTGCAGCCAGTCCCAGAAGGTGTTGCCGGTGAATCCCGTCCAGCGCCAGCTCGCGAGATAGCCGGCGACCACGAGCGCCGTGAAGACGACGCCGATGGCCAGAACGGCTACTGAATGACGCCGGCTCCACTGCTCTCGCAACTCGAGCGCGGCGGGGACGAGGGCGATCACCACCGGGAGAGCGAGCAGGTTGAGCCAGTCCCAGAGCGTGTTGCCGACGAACCCCGTCCACGCCCACGGGATGGTGTACCCGGCGAGGACGACGATGATGAAGACGGCTCCGAGAGCCGCGCCCACCAGCCTCCACCTCCGGTCCAGGTGGGTGGGCCGGCTCAACCACAGGGGCAGGATCACGACCGCGAGCGGTAGTAGCAGCAGGTGCAGCCAGTCCCACAGGGTCGCTGTGCGGCCGTTGACGCCGAGCCACGACCACCCGCGGCCGTAGCCCCCGTAGACGATCAGCACTGCCACCACCGCGAGCACCGTCCAGGCGACGGCGCGTCCGCGCATCCTCGTCCGGCGGCGCTGCTGGACGGCCATCAGATCCGAAAGACCGGGATCAGCCGCTGCTCGTGCTCGGCGTCGATCCTGGCGATCACCTCGATGTGCTCCTCCAGCCCCGACCCGCGCAGCTTCTCGGCCAGCAGCTCGTCGACTTGGAAGATGCCCGCGCTGTTGGACATCGCGATCTCCACCCGGACCGCTCGGTCGCGCCCCGCGGAGATCTTGACGTCGTCGATCGCGTAGGCCGACAGCGAGTGGATGTTGAGGTGACCGGCCTCGAAGGGGACCCGTGAACGTCCACGGGCCATGTCCAGCGCATCGGCGACCCGGACGATGCCGGCCTCGATCGTGAACGGCGCTCCGGCTCGCCGGTGGCCGATGATCGCGTGCATGGCCTCGGCGGCGATGATCGACCGCTCGGGCTCCTCGTAGGCGGTCTCGAGCAGCGAGCCGAGCTTGTCGGCGGTCAGGAACAGGCTGTAGCGCTCGTGATCGTCGCGGTGGATCGACATGCCCACGCAGTGCATCAGGCAGGCGGCGGCCACCACGACCTCGGCGTCGCGGTTGGTCATCGCGTAATCGGTGACAACGCTGGGAGTGACGCCCCGGCGAAACAGCAGTCGGGCGAGGCGCAGCCCGATGTTGACCACGATCTGAATGTGAACCCAGCTGTGGTCAGACAGGCCCAGGCGCCGGGTCGCGTTCACGGCCGAGACGTGCCACCACGCCTTGAGCTGGACGTCGTCGTTGACCGCTTCCAGCAGTCGCTCCAGCCGCCGATTGCCGCGGCTGGGCGCGCGAACGTGGACCTCGGCGATGGCCTCCCGCGGCGGAATGGGTGGATCCAGGGTCACGGTCTCAGAGCTTCTAGCAGCACTCCTTCGCGGATGCCGCCTCGGCCCACCTGCAACGTGGTCCCGAGCAGCCTTCCGACGCCCTCGAGGATCAGCAGCCCGGCAGGCAGCAGGGTGGCTCGCTGGGGGTCGATCCCGAACCGCCTGGAGATCTCGAGAGCCGGTCCGCCGGTCAGCAGTTCGAGCATCCGGGTGAGCGTCGCGGTGTCCAGCACCGATCCCGCGAGCCGGGCGAGCGAGGTCGCACTGCCCCCGACCGCCACCGCGAGCGCCGGTCTCGGCGGTCGGCAGTCGGCCAGGGCGTCGGACACGTCGCTGCGGGCGGCTGCAAGCTCGGCTTCCGAGGGAGGATCCGATACCAGCCGGCGAGCGGCCAGGGCGCCCGACCCCAGGGGCAGTGACCTCCACCACCGGACGCGGTCCGGGACCCTTCCCACGACGAGCTCCGAGGAGCCGCCGCCGACGTCGACCACGGCCAGGTCTCCCTCAGGAGCCTGTTCGAGTGTTCCCGCAGCGCCCTCGAAGGCAAGCCTCGCTTCGTCCTCCTCGGAGAGGATCTCGATCGCCAGCCCGGTCTGCAGCCTGATCGCCTCCACGAACTCTCGCTGATTGGAGGCGCCTCGGATTGCCGCCGTCGCCACCGCTCTGATCGCGCTGGCCCCGAGTTCCCGGGCTTGCGCCAGCTGCCCGCGTACGACGTCAGCGACCTCGGCCAGCTTGGCCTGACCGATCGAGCCCGAGTCCGCAAGCTCGCGACCCAGGAGCGTGAATGCGCGTTCCTGATGGATCTCCTCCAGCCGCCGGCCGTCGCCGTCGGCCACCAGCAGACGGGTGGTGTTGGATCCGATGTCGATGCAGGCGGCGCGCACCGCCCGACACTATCCCGTCGCGCCGGAGCGCTGGTCGTCAGCCGGCTTGGCGCGCCTTCGCTAGACGAGCGACTCGCGATGGGCGACCGCGGGACCAGGGCCGTCGCCGACCTCTGCGCCTAGGGGTTCGGGCGCCCTTCGCCGGGAGCTCGTGGGGTCAGATCGCAGGTTGACGGAAACGCTGAGCGCGAACGCCATCGCCGCCCCGGCCGCCACCGCGAGCGCGATTCGCGGGGAGAAGACAGCGGTAATCACCCCGCCGATGAGGATCCCGGCACCGGGGGCGACGCTCCCGATGGCCTCGGTGAGGCTCATGATGACCCCCATCCACTCGTCGGTCGTCTGTTCCTGAATTGCCGTCTGCAACGCGATGGCCACAGTCCCGTTGCCGGTGCCGCCGATCACGACGCCGACGATGGCGAATGCCAGCGAGGGAGCCACGGCCCACAGAGCAAAGCCGACGCCGGTGGCCGCCGCCCCGTAACTGATCAGCGTGGCCAGGCGGCCGCGCCGCCAGCGCGCGAAGACGACGCTGCCCGCGACCGCGCCAGCGCCCCACGCCGACAGGAGGACACCGTAGGCCGCCGCGCCATCGTGCAGCGAGTGGCTGACAAACACGATCGTGACCGGAGTCGTGATCGAGAAGACGACCTGTGCGACCGCGAACAGCGACAGACGGACGCGCAGACGCCGGTCCGCGCGCGCGTAGGCCAGGGCCGCGCGCAACCGCCCGGACTGCGGTCCGGTTGCCAACGCGCGCCGTGGCAAGTCCGTGGTCGCCAGCACCATCGCCATGACCGCGAACAGGCCACAGTTGACGAACAGTGCCGCCTTCGTGCCGCCGAGCGCGACGATCGCGCCGCCGATTGCCGGCCCGGCGAAGAAGCACAGCGAGAACACGCCGTTGACGATCGCGTTGCCTTCATGCAGGAGATCGAGCGGCTTGAGGACGCCAACCCGGGCGGTACTCGCCAGCGCCCGGGCGACGAGCGCCACCGCCCCGTCGGCGACCACGAGCGCAAGGACAAGCCCGATGGGGAAGCTGTGCGCCATCCACCCCAGCAGCCCGAAGAGCATCGCCTCGAGCCCGTACAGCAAGGGCAGCACGATGCGCGGCGGGCTCCGGTCGATCCGGGCCGCCAGGGGCGGGGTCAGGAGGGCGGGTATGAACTCGGCGCACAGGAAGAACGCCATGGCGCCGATCGCGCTGCCCGTCCGCCGGTACACGAGCACGCTGAGCGCCAGCACCCCCGCCGTCCACGCCAGCTCGTTGAGGGTGTAGGCCGCGAGCAGCCTCCGGAACACCGGCAGCCTAAGTGCCTGCCTCACGCTGCCCCCCCGCCAACGTCAAACTGGACTCGCACCACGTCTCCTCTCACGTCGAGCGACGCACTGCCCCAGTCTCTCACCGTTGGCAACACGGCTGAAACCAGGGCTGGACGCAGGCAGAACCATCGACGACATTGTGGAGGTTTGGCGGCTTTATCTGCGCAGCCGCGCTTGCTTAACCGAACGCCGCCCTTGCCGCTCGCACACCGTCGGCGGAGGCGGCGGCATAACGGTAGGTTCCCTGCTCGCGCAGCTCCCGCGCAGCCTCCACCACGGCGGCGGTGGCGACGAAAGCGAACGCTCCTCCGACGGAGATGCGGCTGACCCCAAGTGCCGCCAGCTCGCCCACGGACGGCACGCCCGGCCGGGCGAGCACATTGACGGGCAGCTGCACGGCACCGACGACGGCGCCGATCTCCTCCGCCGTCGTGAGCCCTGGGGCATAGAGAACGTCGGCTCCCGCCTGCTCGTAGGCCTGCAGGCGAGCGAGGGTGTCGCCGAGATCGGGGTTGCCGTGGAGGTAGTTCTCCGCGCGAGCCGTGACCACCAGCTGGGCCTCACCGCCGTGGGCGACCTCGACGGCAGCCGCGACACGCTGGACGGCCGCTTCGAGGGGGTAGATGGGCGCGGCGTCGTCGCCGGTGTAGTCCTCGATCGAGAACCCAGCCAGACCGGCGTCGACGGCGCCCGTGGCGGTCTCGGCGACACCGTCGATAGTCTCGGCGAAGCCGTTCTCGAGGTCGGCTGAGACGGGCAGATCGGTGGCGGCGGCGATCGCCGCGGCGTGGCCGAGAGCTTGCGCCCTTGTCACCGACCCGTCGAGCCGGCCGAGTGTCCCGGCAAAGCCGCTGCTGGTCGTGGCTAGCGCCTCGAACCCAAGCGACGCCAGCAGCCGCGCCGAGCCCGGATCCCAAGGATTGGGCATCAGCAAGGGCTGGCCCGGGCGATGGAGCTCGCGGAAGCGGGCAACACGGTCGGTCTGCACGCTCACCCCGCTTTCCTATCACGCCTCATCTGCCGGCGGGCGCGAGACGCGGTGAGCGGGCGCGGTAGCCTGACATAGATGAGCACTCAATCACGTGCCTTCTCACTCGGTCGCGAGGCCACCGAGGATGGGTCCTTCAAACGGCAGGCGAGCACGTTTCGCAGCTTCGTCTCCACCGACGGGTCGACTCAGTTTCCCCTCCAGGCCGGTCGCTATCACCTGTATGTGGCACGGGCGTGCCCGTGGGCGCACCGCACCCTGATCGGCAGGCGCCTGATGGGGCTCGAAGACGCGATCAGCGTCTCGTTCGTCAACCCCCTGCGCGACGAGGCGGGCTGGGCGTTCACCGGCGGTGCCTACACCGACCCCGTCAACGCCTTTAGCTATCTCAGCGAGGCCTACGCCGCATCGGACGCCGCCTACGTCGACCGGGTTTCGGTCCCGGTCCTGTGGGACAAGGAGCTGGCGACGATCGTCAACAACGAGTCAGCCGACATCCTGCGGATGCTCAGCACCGTGTTCGCGCCGCTCGCGGAGCACCCGGTGGCGCTGTATCCCGAGGGACTGCGCGATGAGATCGACGCTCTCAACGCTCGCATCTACGAGACCGTCAACAACGCCGTCTACAAGGCGGGCTTCGCCAGTCGCCAGGCCGTTTACGAGCGCGAGGTGATGACGCTGTTCGCCACCCTCGACGAGCTCGACGCCCGTCTGGCCGACCGGCGGTTCCTGTTCGGCGACCAGCCGGTCGAGACTGACTGGCGGCTGTTCACGACGCTGGTGCGGTTCGACGCCGTCTACCAGATCCACTTCAAGTGCTCGCTGCGCAAGCTCATCGAGTACGAGCAGCTTTGGCCCTATGCCCGAGATCTCTACCAGTGGCCCGGGGTCGCCGAGACCGTCAGCTTCGACGAGATCCGTGCCCACTACTACCGCACGCATCCGATGATCAACCCATCGGGACTGGTCGCGGTCCAGCCCGCGGCGAGCTTCGAAGAGCCCGCGGGACGCGGTTAGCGCCTACCCGCGCCGCTCGGTCGACCTGACCGATTAGCCGCGGCGGCGGAACACCCGCAGCGCCAGCAGGAAGCCCACGAGCGCGCTCAGGAGTGGCAGAGGGTTGCGCTTGGCCTGTGACCACATGGCCGAGGCCACGAGCGACAGCCCCTGCACGGGCTCGTTCTCAGGCGGTGGGGACTGACTCGGCGGCCTAGGCGCCGCCAGCGCGGATGAGGGCGCGCCATTGCCTCCGGGCGGCACGTCACGCGAGGGCTCGGGTGTTCCCAACACCTCGGCTGTGCCGACCGCCTCGGGCTCGGCCGGTGCGGTCGAGTCCACCGGTGGGGCACCGTTGCCCGTCGTTGCCGCACCGTCGGCGGCAGGAGCGGCCGGAGCAGGAGCGGCCGGAGCAGGAGCAGGAGCAGGAGCGCGAGCGGG
>JBAPXO010000864.1:0-3973 GCA_049284255.1 Solirubrobacteraceae bacterium
CAATCTGTGCTTTCGGCCAGGGCTCATGAGCGGCCGATTTGCCACGCTCTCGCACCTATGAATGCAACGACTTCCGTCCGACACCGCCATGCGGCCACCGCGCCCGGCATCCCGTCCGAGTCTCACACAGTGAGGCGCGTCATCGTCGCCGGGCTAATCGTGACCATCGCGATCGTCGCTCTGCAGGCAGCGAGCCAGGTGATCGACTTCAGCGTCTTCAATCTCCGGCTCCAGGCGCTCAACTCCGACAAGCACTACAGCCTGTTTGGGATCGCAAGCCTGCTGGCCCAGGCGGCCGTCGCCGCGGCGAGCGGGTGGCGAGCCAGCCGCGTGGAGCGGCGCCGCCGGGCCTGGTTCGCGCTGGGAGCGCTCGTTGGCATTCTGGTCCTCATCCGAGGGCTGACCACCTTCAACGCCGTGGTGCTGGCGCTGCCGCTGGCGTGCGTGCTCTTGCTGCTGTGCTGGCTGACGTGGCACGATCCTCGCCCCGCCCGAGCCGTCGTATGGGCAGGCCTCGTCCTGATGGCGACGTCGTTGCTGCTGCACAAAGTCGGGCTCGCCGCGGACTCGAGCACCGCCAGCGATTACACCTGGGCGTACCAGATCACGGGCATCGTCAAGCACGGAGGCGAACTCGCCGGCTGGATGCTGCTGGCCACCGGAATCATCGCGGGTCTCGAGCGCCGGACGTCACCTTCCGCCGGAGTCGTCGCGCCTGGCGATGGGATCCGGCGTCCGGTGGCTCACGCCTCGAGGCCCGGGCTCGTCCGCCGCACTGATCCATAGCCGCTGCGCCGGTGCGCAAGTGCGCCTAGTCCGGCAGCGTTGATCAGATGGCATGACTCTTTTCGCAAGGAATAGCTGAAGGGACGGATTTTGCACGTAGCAGCCACGCGGGGGCGCGAGAACGCGGTGCGCTTCGTCGCACTCGACAAACAGCACGGACCCATCGAAGATGAATTGACGGAGGCGTTCGGTCGCCTGCTGCGATCGAGCGCGTACACGCTCGGAACCGAGGTGGAGCAGTTCGAGGCGGAGTTCGCCGACTACTGCGAGACCGAGCACTGCGTCGGCGTCTCCTCGGGAACGGCGGCCTTGTCGCTCGTGCTGCGCGCGGCCGGGATCGGTCCGGGTGATGAGGTGATCGTCCCGGCGCATACGTTCATCGCCTCGGCGCTCGGCGCGGTCCATGCCGGGGCGACGCCCGTCCTCTGCGACGTCGACGAGGCCACGGGTCTGATCGACGCCGAGGCCGCAAGGGCGGCGATCACGCCCCGCACGGCCGCGATCGTCGCCGTCCACCTGTACGGCCAGATGTGTGATATGGACGCGATCAGCGAGATTGCGAAGTCCCGCGGTCTGTTCGTGCTCGAGGACGCCGCCCAGTCGCACGGCGCGCTCTACAACGGGCGCCGCGCCGGCTCGGTTGGCCACGCCGGAGCGTTCTCGTTCTACCCCAGCAAGAACCTGGGCGCGCTCGGAGACGGAGGCGCTCTCTGCACCGACGACGAGATGCTCGCCGCGCGCCTGCGCCGGCTGCGCAACCTCGGCCAGCGGACGAAGGGCGAGCACGTCGAGCTTGGCTTCAACGAACGGCTCGACGGCCTCCAGGCGGCCCTGCTGCGGGTCAAGCTCCCTTACCTCGACGCCTGGAACGAGGCGCGGCGCACTCGCGCTCAGCGCTACCGCGAGCTGCTCTCGGCGGACGTCACGCTTCTGGAGGAGCGGCCCGAAAGTCCCTGCATCTATCACCTCATGCCGGCCCGGTTCGAGAACCGCGACGCGGTGGCGGCGGCCCTGCGGGCCCGGGGGATAGAGACCGGCATTCACTACGCGCCTGCGATGGACGATCATCGCGCGCTCGATGGCGTTGCCACCGTCAGGAGCGAGCTTCCCGCCGCGCACGCCTGGGCATCGGAGGAGCTTTCGCTGCCGATGCACCCGGACCTAACCCTCGACGAGGTGGAGTTCGTAGGCGAGGCCGTCATCGAGGCAATTACCACGACAGCAAGCGCAGGAGGGGCGAGATGCTGAAGTCGACGATGCAGATCACCGAGGCGCAGGACGCGTCCGCGACCGACCAGGTCGGGATCGCGGTCGTCGGCTTGGGATACTGGGGGCCGAACCTGTTGCGGGTGCTCGGCGACAACCTCGAGGTCAGTGTCAAGTGGATCTGCGACCTCGACGAGGAGCGCCTGAGCAAGTACCGCCGTCGCCACCCCGATACCCGTGTGACCACTCGAATCGAGCGCGTCCTCGCCGATCCGGACGTCGACGCCGTCATCATCGCCACGCCCGTGTTCACGCATTACAACCTGGCCGCGCGGGCGCTGGAGGCGGGGAAGCACGTCTTCGTCGAGAAGCCGCTCGCTCCCTCCAGCGAACTGGCGGATCAGCTGGTCGACATGGCCGCTGCGCGGGAACGGATCCTGATGTGCGGACACACGTTCCTCTACAGCCCTCCGGTCCGAGCGATCAAGAACATGATCACCGAGGGCAAGCTCGGCGAGATCTATTTCATCTCATCGAGCCGGGTAAATCTGGGGTTGCACCAGCGTGACGTCAGCGTGATCTGGGACCTCGGGCCCCACGACTTCTCGATCCTGCTCTACTGGCTGAGCGAGATGCCGGTAAGCGTCCGCGCCATCGGTCGCGACTCCATCGTCAAGGGGATCGCCGATGTCGCCTTCGTCACGATGACGTTCGCCTCTGGGATCATCGCCAACATCGAGCTCAGCTGGCTGGCGCCCAGCAAGCTCCGCCGCACCGTGCTGGTCGGCTCGGATCGCATGGCGATCTACGACGACGGGGCGCCGGAGCCGGTGCGGCTGTTCGATCAGGGCGTCGTCTACCGTGATCCGGAGACGTTCGGCGAGTACCACCTGTCTTACCGCAGCGGCGATGTGATCTCGCCGAGGATCGAGTCCTACGAGCCCCTGGGGCTCGAGATGGCCGACTTCGTGAACGCGATCCGCTCGGGGGTGACGATGGAATACCACACCGCGATCGCACGCAGCGTGGTGCGCCTGGTCGAGGCCGCGGATCAGTCGCTGCGGGAGGGCGGGCGCGAGGTCTCGGTCCAGCCCGACGTGAGCGAGAACCAGCTCACCGCCGCGCGCGGGGTTGCCGTCTGATGACGCCCGATCCGGAGCAGAAGCCCCCGTTTATCCATTCCCATGCGCTCGTGGAGTCAGAGCACATCGGTCCTGGCACGCGCATCTGGGCGTTCGCCCACGTTCTGGCGGGGGCGGTCATTGGGCGCGGCTGCAACATCTGCGACTACGTCTACGTGGACCCGGATGTGATCATCGGTGACCGGGTGACGGTCAAGGGGGGCGTGATGGTGATCGACGGGATGAGGGTCGGCGATGACGTGTTCATCGGCCCGCACGCGACGTTCACCAACGACCCCTTCCCGCGCAGCCGGCAGCCGTTTCACTGCCCGACGATGGTCATCGAGAGGGGGGCCACCATCGGCAGCGGCGCGGTCTTGCTCCCTGGCGTGTCCGTCGGCGAGGGGGCCATGATCGCGGCGGGGGCGGTCGTCACGAAGGATGTGCCCCCGTTCACTGTCGTCATGGGTAATCCCGCTCGGGTCGTCCGTGCGGTGACAGACGCGGAACGCATTCCGGACCGCGCCTCCTCGGCGGGCACGTCGAACGGCGCGGTGCCGACGTCGGCCGGCGCGACGCCACTTTCCGTAAACTCCTAGCCGGAGGCTGAGAGCGCCTGGTCGAGGTCTTCGATGAGGTCGTCGGGGTGCTCGAGCCCGATCGAGAGGCGCACCATGTCCGGCGTTATCCCGGCGAGCTCGAGGTCTTTCGGCGTGAGCTGGCGGTGGGTCGTGGACGCCGGGTGGGTGATGAGCGACTTCGCGTCGCCCATGTTCAGCAGTCGCTTGAACAGCTTGACCTGGTTGTAGACGGTGATTCCGGCGTCGTGGCCTCCGCGCACCCCGAAGGTCATGATCGAA
>JBAPXO010000865.1:0-4753 GCA_049284255.1 Solirubrobacteraceae bacterium
GTGCGATGTAGCCGCCCGAGGCGCCCACGGCGCGCTGCACGCCGATCCCGGCCAGCCGGCGCTGGACCTCGGCGCGAGCGGAAGCGCCGAGCATGGCCCCCGCGGTGACGAGCGCGATCAGCGATAGCGCGACCAGGAGGTCAATCACGATGCCGGCCGCCTGATCGAGAAGCACATGCACTCCGGACCGAGTGGCGAAGCGCAGATCGCGCAAGCCGAAGCCCGATGCCCGCGCCTGGACAAGAACCTCGTTGAGATAGGCGGGGTTGCGCAGCCAGATCTCGGCGTAGTTGACGCGCGGGTTGGCGTCGGCACCGAAGCGGGCATCGATCGCCTGGCGGGAGACGTAGAAGCGCGGCTTGGCCAGCGGGTAGCCGACGTTGTCGGGGGCCTCGGCGAGACCTACAACGTGCTCGGGGCCCAGGCCGCCGACGTACAGGGTGCTGCCGGGGCGCAGATGCCAGGCATCCGCGAAGGCCCGCTCGACCAGGACCTCGGAGCCGGTGGGGGCGAGATCGTGGCCGGTGACCACCGCGTAGCCCCGGCGGCGCCCCGGCCCGACGACCTCGGCGACCGCGTCCCCTCGGGAGCCTGCCCCCCGGGCGGCGACGAAGACGTTGGTCAGCTCCAGCCGGGTCGCGGCGTAGGCGACGTCGGGAAGAGCGCGGATGCGCCGGTCGACGGTGGACTCGGGCTCGTTGTCGAAGCGCACGATGAGATCGGGGAGACCGGCCGCCCGGGCGGCGCGATCGAAGCCCAGGCCAAGGCCGTCAGCGACGACCACGGCGGCGGACAGCATCGCCGCCGCCAGAGCGATCCCGAGCGCGGTGAGAAGGGTCCGGCGCCGGCGTGCGCGGAGCCCGCGCCGGGCCTCGGCGAAAGCCGCCCCGAACGCCTGCCGGCCCCTCACCTCTGTCCGGTGGCCGCCGGAATCGCGGGCCCGGAGAAGCGCCCATCAGTCAAGCTCAGGACCCGGTCGGCGATCGCCGCGGCGTCGGGCTCGTGGGTGACGATGATCACCGCCCGACCTCGCAGCCCACGCAGGAGCTCCAGCACGGCGGCGCCGTTCTCGGCGTCAAGGCTGCCCGTCGGCTCGTCGGCGAGCACGAGCTCGGGGCCGTTGACCAGGGCGCGAGCGAGCGCGAAGCGCTGCTGCTCGCCGCCGGAGAGCTCTGAGGGCAGGTGATCGGCGACGTCGCTCAGACCGAGCTCCTCGATGAGGGCCGCGGCGCGGCGCGCTCCGCCGGCGGGGGCGCCGGGCAGCCGGGCGGGCAAGAGGACGTTCTCGGCTCCGCTGCATTCTTCGATGAGCTGGAACTGCTGGAAGACGAAGCCGATGTGGTGCAGGCGCAGCCGGGCCAGAGCCCGAGCGCTTCGACCCGTGAGGGATTCTCCGGCGAGCACGATCTCCCCGGCGTCGGGGCGATCGAGCCCACCGAGGAGGTGCAGGAGCGTGGACTTGCCGCTCCCTGAGCGCCCGAGGACCGCCACAACCTCATCGCGGGCCACTGACAGCCCGACCCCGCGCAGGACGCGGCGCCGTGCTCGCCCTGATCCCACCGTCTTGACCAGGCCTTGCGCTTGCAGCACGGGCACAGATCTCAACGTAGCGAGCCTCCGGCGCGGTGGCGGCACCCGCAGATCACGGTCACCACACCGTGTTGAAGAGCAGCTCGACGACGACGGCCTGGCCGGCGAGGGCCAGGAGCACGGGGCGCACTCGACGCAGCGGGACCGAGGCCGCGGCCACGCAGGCCAGGGGGACGAACGGCAGCCAGATCCGCTCGGTCTCGGCCTTGGTGAATCCGGCCACGGCCGCGAGCACGATCATCGCCGCCAGTGCCACCGCGGCCGGATCGCCGCGGGCCAGCGCCCGCAGCCCGAGCCACGCCGTGGGCAGGCCGAGCATGAACAGCCAGGCGACCGGCGACCCGAACACCCAGTACACGTAGGGACGGTGGGCGGCGATCCCATGGCTGTAGGCCGGTCCGAGCGCCCGGAGGACGGCGACCGGGTCATAGCCCAGCGTCAGGTGAAGGGCGAGGTTGACGGCGGCGATGGCCACCCCGGCGCCCACGGCGACCAGCGCCGCCGGCCTCCGGCCCTCGCGAGCGAGGATGACCAGCACCGCCCAGGCTGGGATGGCCAGCAGCAGCCACGAGAAGAAGGAGGCGACGCCGGCCAGGGCGCAGCCGGCCGCCCGCGCCGCCCGCGGACGGGAGACCAGCAGCCAGCCCATGGCCACGGCCAGAGCCGCGAACGCATAGTCCACCGAGGTAACCCCGAACAGGATCAAAGCCGGCGAGAAGGCCGTCAGAAGCCCGGCCACGCGACCGCGCTCCTCGCCGCCGAGCGTCCTGCCCAGCGCGTAGGCCAGCGGCGCGGTGAGCGCGCCCACGGCCACGCAGGCCGCGGCCAGGCGCGCGGGGGACGTGATCCCCAGCAGGTGCATCACGACCACCGGACCGGGCGGGTTGCCCTTGGTGTGGGTGGGCAGGTAGGGCAGGAGCGCCGGGAAGTGGCTCACGTAGTACTTGACGCCATTAGTGAGCTGGGCGAGGGCGGGCAGGTACTCGCGGCTGGCCTCGAACGACCCGTGAGGACCCAGGTCGAAGACGTGCGCCCACGCCGAGGTTCCCCCCCGCGCCGCGTTGATCGACAGACCCAGGGCGAGGGCCAGCAGGTAAGAGAGCACCGCGAACGCCGCCGGAGCACGGACCGCGGCGATCAGGCGCGGGGCAAACCAGGCGCCGGCGCCGGCCACGGCCACCCCGACCACCGCCGGCCATTGCACGACCGGGTCCCACCTCATGAGGAAGGGCGGCAGGGGAGTCCCGAGCCCGGCCTGGGAGAGGGCGGCGATGAGCAGGCCGGCCGCGATCGTGGCCGCGGCCAGGGCGACGAGGATGGGGGGCACCGCTGCTCGCATCGCGCGCGGGGGCGCGCGCAGCGCGCTAGTCCCCGGGCTGCTCACCGGCCCGCTCTCTGGCCTGCTCTCCGGGCTGCTCCGCAAGCGGCGGGAGTGGTGCGCCACGCTGGCGACGAGGGACGTCCCGGATCACGTAGATGATCGCCGACCCGAGAAACAGACTCGCCGTGATCAGCAGCCAGTTGCGTGTGTACCCCTCCAGGTTGTGGCCGGTGTCGTTGCGGTAGTTGGTGCTCGAGAGGCCGAGGATGAGAGGGAAGTAGACGATCAGCAGGATCCCGGAGATGGCCGCGGGCACGCGCAGATGATTGATCACCGGAACTCCGAAGCGCGGCGGGTGATGCCGGCCCGCGACCCCGATCCCGCGATCCAGGGCGGAGTAGACCGGGACGAGCACGAAGTCGTGAAGGAGTGCCGCTCCGACGAACCAGACGACCCAGTTGACCCACGTCCCCCCGCCCAGGATCTCGACGATCGCCCAGGCGGCGACCGCGAAGGCGGCGATATGACCCGCAAGGTGCAGCGGGCTCGCGCCGTAATGGCGGCGAAACCAGCTCATCACGCCGTCGTGAACCTCATCGTGGCCAGCCACTTGGTGTTGTGCACGCCCGGGAGGGCGGGGACGATGATCCGGGCGGGGTAGCCGTGATCCAGCGACAGGTTGACTCCGTTGACGCGCAGCGCCACCAACGACCGTTCGTCGGCCACGTGGCCGGAGCCGTAGCTGGTCGCCCGATACGGCCCGGACGGCTGCAGGGACTCGACCATCAGGACGTCCTGGGGCGAGGCTCCCACCAGGCGGCCCAGCTCGGCGAGGCGGACCCCGGTCCAGCGCTGGGTCGTGGACCATCCCTCGACGCACGCGATCGGTAGCTCGTAGGTGTGCTGGGGCATGGCCATCAGCTGGTCGCGACTGAGCTTGACCGTGCGTTGCGCCCCGGTGACCTCCAGCCGCCAGTTGGGATCACTCGCTCGCGCGGTGACGCCGACCGCCTGCGCGGTCTTGTTGACCTGGAAGTCGTTGGGCCCGGTTCCGAACACCCGGCCGCGGGGAGCCAGGAGTGCGAGCCGGCGCAGCGGGCCACCCACGGACTCTCCGAGGTTGACCGCCAGCAAGGTGAGCGAGGCACCTCCCACGAGCCCCAGCAACCCTCGGCGGCTGATCGTCGCCGCCGTCGGACTCGCCGCCACGAGATCGTCGTTTGCGCCGGCGTGGGGCCGGGTGTCGGCGAGGTTCTCGCGTAGGGGCCGCAGGACGCCGTAGGTCCGGTAGGCGCCACGTACCGTGGGCAGCTTGACGGCGACGTGGAGGACGAGCGCCGCGATGAAGATCCACGCTCCGTAGTAGTGCGCACGCACGAAGCCGAAGTGCCAGGGATAGAAGAGCTGGATGTTCAGAACTCCGGTGGCGAACTCGAACAGCGCGCTCCCGACGAGCAGTAGGATCGACAGGCGCTCCAGTACCTGGACGGCGCTGATTACCGGAGGCCAGGCGAACAGGCGCGGGATCACCGACCACAGCTTGGCCAGCAGCAACGGGATGGCGATCAGCCCGATGGTGATGTGCAGACCCTGGGTAAGGGCATACAGCCAGGCCGGGCTGGACGCCGGCAGGGAGATGAGCGGCCCGATGTCGCCGCTGCGGGGGACGATGGCGTTATTCCCGAGGCCGGGCTGGTACTGGGCGTGGGAGATCAACCCCGTGAGGGCGACGACGACGACCAGCCCCAGCAGCATGGATCCGAGGATCGACGTCAGCCAGGTGCTGCGTAGCGGACTGCGCCAGAAGCCGGCCCGGAACGGCCCAGGGGGTGGATTCTCTGG
>JBAPXO010000866.1:0-7221 GCA_049284255.1 Solirubrobacteraceae bacterium
CGGCCCCGGCCGGCGCTTCGCCCGAGGCGGCGAGCGCCGGCGGCGCAGCTTCGGCGAGCGCTCCCCGGACGCGCGCCACCACCTCCAAGCGCAAGCGCAAGCGCCGGAACTAGTCGTTCCCCCCGGAACTAGTCGTCCCCGCCGCCGTCCCGGCGGTAACCGTTCAACCTCCGGCGGTGACCGCTAAGCAGCTCTGAGCCGCCGTCCGACGATCAGTGCTTGCCCGGGCGCTCCGGCAAGCGCAGCTTGTCGTCGTCTCTCGTCAATACACACGACAGGAGGAAAGACATGGAAGCAGGCAACTTGCCGCCGCGAGGCGGAGGCCTCCCCCGGGAAGCCGACCTCGCGCCCGCGGCCGAGGATCCGACCCTGGCCGGCCGGGCGATGGGATGGACGCCCGCCGATCCGGGACCCCTCGGACTCGCGGCATTCGCCGGGACGACGTTCGTGCTGAGCATGATCAACTCCGGTCTGGTCGGGACGCAGCACCTGCCCGGTGGCGGCCTCCTGCCGATGGTCGCGGCACTGGCAATCGCCTACGGCGGTGCCGCGCAGTTGATCGCGGGCATCTGGGAGTTTCGCACCGGCAATACGTTTGGCGCGGTGGCGTTCTGCTCCTATGGGGCGTTCTGGATCTCGTTCTTCTTCGTGGTCCAGTCGGTGGGCAAGAACGCGCCCAGCGAGGTGTTCAGCGGGCTCGGGCTGTACCTGTGGATGTGGGGCATTTTCACCGCCTACATGTTCATAGCCTCGCTGCGGACAACCGGGGCGATCGCGCTGGTGTTCCTGCTGCTGGCGATCACCTTCATCGTTCTCGGCATCGGCAACTCGGCCCTGGCGGGGACCCTGAAGGCCACCAACGGCACGATCAAGCTCGGTGGCTACATCGGGATCGTCACGGCGATCGCCGCCTGGTACGCGTCGTTTGCGGCGGTCATCAACTCGACGTTCGGTCGGGTGTTGGCTCCGGTCATCCCGCTGTCGGGACGACGCTAGTCACACCACCCGGCTCCGCTGGGGTAAAACTAGACATGTGAACGGTCCGGGCGCCGGCTCTTCCGCCGGCGCCCGCGGCTGGTTCAAGACAGCCACCCCGGTTTTCACGGAGAGAGAGGCATCCATGGCAGATACGGCATCGTCAGGCCAGACGCTCGAGCAGCAGCTCGAGGAGATGCTCGAGATCGAGAAGTTCGAGCCCCCTGAGGGCTTTCGGGAGAGCGCCCTCCTCAACGACCCCAAGGTCTACGAGGAGGCCGAATCGGACTGGAAGGGGTGGTGGGTAAAGCAGGCCAAGGAGCTGCATTGGTTCAAGGAGCCGACCAAGGACCTCGACGACTCCAACCCGCCGTTCTACAAGTGGTTTGAGGACGGGAAGATCAACGCCTCCTACAACTGCCTGGATCGCCACGTCGAGGCCGGCAAGGGCGGCAAGGTCGCCTATCACTGGCACGGCGAGGAGGGCGAGGAGCGCGAGGTCACCTACGCCGACTTGCACGCCGCCGTTCAGCGCTTCGCCAACGCGCTCAAGGACCTCGGGATCCAGAAGGGCGATGTCGTCGGGATCTACCTGCCGATGATCCCTGAGGTCGTGGTCTCGATGCTGGCCTGCGCGCGGATCGGGGCGTTGCACAACGTTGTCTTCGGCGGCTTCTCGCCCGACTCGGTCAAGGAGCGGATGGAGTTCTCCGAGGCCAAGGCGCTGATCACCGTCGACGGCGCTCGGCGAAAGGGCAAGACGGCTCCCATCAAGGAGGCCGTTGACAAGGTGATCGGCGACGTCAAGTCGATCGACCACATCGTCGTGGTCAAATCGACCGACGCCGAATGCGAGATGCAGGACGGTCGCGACGTCTGGTACCACGAGATCTGCGAGGCCGCCGACGCCGAGTGTCCCGCCGAGGAGCTCGACGCCGAGCACCCGCTCTACATCCTTTACACGTCGGGCTCGACCGCCAAGCCCAAGGGGATCCTGCACACCACCGGCGGATACCTCACCGGTGTGGCGGCGACCCACAAATACGTCTTCGATCTCAAGCCCGACGAGGACGTCTACTGGTGCGCCGCCGATGTCGGATGGGTCACCGGGCACTCCTACATCGTCTACGGCCCGCTGCTCAACGGCGCGACCTCGGTGATGTGGGAGGGCGCTCCCGACTACCCGAACAAGGGGATCTGGTGGGAGATCGCCGAGCGCTACGGCGTCACCATCTTCTACACGGCGCCGACGGCGATCCGCGCGTGCATGAAGTGGGGAGCCGAGTACGTCGAGAAGGCCGACCTCGGGAAGCTGCGCCTGCTGGGAACCGTCGGGGAGCCGATCAACCCCAAGGCCTGGCTGTGGTACCACAAGGTCGTGGGCGGTGAGCGCTGCCCGATCGTCGACACCTGGTGGCAGACCGAGACCGGCGCGATCATGATCTCGCCGCTGCCGGGGATCGTGGCCACCAAGCCGGGCTCGGCCACCCGTCCGTTCCCGGGGGTGAAAGCCGATGTCGTGGACGAACGTGAGGGCAAGCCCCTTGACGAAGGGCAGGGACTGCTCGTCCTGCAGCGCCCCTGGCCCTCGATGCTGCGCACCCTCTACAAGGAGGACGACCGGTTCATCGAGACCTACTTCTCCAAGTTCGGCAAGGAGGTGTATGTCGTCGGTGACGCCGCGCGCAAGGACTCAGACGGGTATTTCTGGGTCATCGGGCGGATCGACGACGTCGTCAACGTCTCCGGGCACCGGCTCTCGACCGCGGAGGTCGAGTCGGCGATCGTCTCCCATGGCAAGGTGGCTGAGTCCGCGGTGATCGGTCAGACCGATGAGGACACCGGCCAGGCGATCTGCGCGTTTGTCACTCTCGAGGGCGACCTCGCCGGCTCGGATGAGCTGATCGAGGAGATCCGCAGCCGTGTCGCCGACCGGATCGGCAAGTTTGCCCGCCCCAAGCGAATCATCTGGGCCGACGACCTGCCCAAGACGCGCTCGGGCAAGATCATGCGCCGGCTGCTGCGCGACATCGCCGAGGGCCGTGCGCTCGGTGACGTGACCACGCTGCGCGATCCCGACGTGATGTCCCAGCTCGAGGGCAAGATCAAGGAGGAGCAGGCCGCGGAGGAGTAGCCAGCGCCGTACGGATGGCCCTCCGCGGGCCTCGGCCACAGAGCCGCATGAGGAGCAGCGTCACCGCGGGCGCCGACGTCACCACGATCAGGGCGATGAACCAGGTCTGGCCGGCGTCGGTGCCCTCGGTGAAGGTGTGCACGAGTCCGCCGAGCCACGCCAGCAGCGTGAACCGATGGATGAGCTTCCAGCGGTCGCGGCCGATGCGGTCGCGCAGGTAGTAGGAGAGCCCGAGGAAGATCAGCGCCCACCCGGCGACGATGCCCAGGGTCGTCGCGAGCGTCATGTAGGAGAAGACGAAGGGGACCGTCACGTCGAACAGGCTCGGGTGCAGAACGCTGTCGCCGATCAGGCTGAGGCCGTGGACGGCGATCGCGACCATGACCGAGAGCGAGAGAACCTCGTGATAGACGCGGCGGTCAGGGCCCCCGCGCTTGGTCAGCGAGCCGCTGATCGCCAGCCCAAAGCAGATCGTCGCACTCGATAGGACAAGCGCAGTGGTCCCGGCTCCGCGGCTGATGATCCAGAACAGGTCCGACAAGGGATGGCTGGCGGTGGCGGCGGCGGTGAGGCTCATCGGCTCACCGCCATCGGCTCACGTTCGGCCTCGACGCGCTCCGCCGGGGCTTCGATCAGCTCGATGCTGGCGTCGTCACGAACCACCAGCCCGCCGTGCGTGAGCCAGGTGGCGGCCGCCGAGGGGCCGCTCAGGAGCGCCGCCTTGCTGCGTGCCTCAGCTTCGGCGGCCGTGGGGGCCAGGGCGGTGACCTGCACGACCCCGGTGAATGCCGGGCGGCCGGTGGCGGGATCGATCAGATGGTGGGCGTGCGAACCATCGGCCGCACGCCAGCTGCGTTTGGTGATTGCGCTGGTCGCGGCGGCGCCGCGCACGAGCTCGAAGACATGCAGGAGCGAGTCGTCGAAGGGGTCGGCGACCTGGACGGGCCGGCGCTCTGACCCGGTTGTGCCGAAGCGCAGGTCCCCGGCGAGGGTCACGGCAAAGCTGTCGTGACCGGCCAACTCGGCGGCCAGCATGTCGGCGAACATGCCCTTGGCGATCCCGCCGCTGTCCAACCGGACTCCCGGGGGCCGCGTAATCGCCTCGGCTTCGTGATCGACCTTGATCTGCCGCCAGGCGGCCGTCGGGCTGGGGCCGGCCGGGGAGCGAGTAGCGGTCGGGGCGAGGGCACGCTGCGTGCTCAAGGACGCCACCGATGTGTCGGGCAGTGAGTCGACGTAGCCGGCGCGCTCGATCTCGGTCACCAGCGTCGGATCGACGAGCCCGCCGGTCAGCTCGGCGGCCTCGATCGCGGCAGCGACGAAGCGAATCATCGCCGCGGATACGGGGACCGTCCCGCGCCGATCAGCGTTCAGGCGCGAGAGCTCGCTGCCGTCATCAAAGCGTGAGAACTGGCCATGCCAGCCCAGCAGGCGGCGCTTGGCGCGAAGGACGGCGTCCGCCGGCCGTCCCGCCGGTCCGGTGCCGCCCACCATAACCACACAGTGGCCCCCGAAGCAGGGGAACCGCGCGATGACCTCGGTACTCATGACGCGCTCGACGTGACCGGCGACAGGGAGCTGGACGGTGAGACCGACGGGGAGACCGAGGACGACCCGGACGAACCGGACGTCTTGGCCTTGCTGGCCAGCGCCGGATCATTTCCCGTAACCAACTGTATGGCGATGCCCGCCGAGGTCGCGAGAAAGGTGGCCGTGGCCAGCCCGGCGATGCGACGGCGGATCATCCGCACGCGCAGCCGGCGTTGGCGCAGGCGCTCGGCGCCAAGAGCCTTGGCATCAGCGGGGGTGGGAGGCAAGTCGGTTGGAATCATCGTGACCTCGGTCTAGGTGCAGTAAGGGCGATGACCAAAAGGCTGGCTCGCGTCGGTGGGAGTGGCGTAAGTGTCATATAAGCCGTAGGTATGAGCGCCAAGACGTCCAAAGTTCTCCACAGATTCGTTAGGCCGGTTTCTGAGGGGTAGCTTGGCCCCACCGGGAAGTCCACCCACGTCCAGGGGGTGCCCTAGTGGCTCGCTCATGTAGTTGCGCGCGCGCTGCGGTCGTGTCGACCGTGGCCGCGATCGCGATGTTGCTCACCGTCATGGCCGGAGGCGCCATGGCCTCCGCCTCGCTGTCCGGATCCAAGGCAGCGGTCTCACAGGGAATCAATCCCGCCAAGCTGCCGGGGGTCAAGCCGTTTGGCAAGACGCCGGCCAAGACTCCTGAGCAGGTCTCGTTCGTCCTGCGCGAACGCAATCTGCCGCAGCTCGAATACACCGCCCAGCACGGCATAACGCACTACCAGTCGGTCAACCAGTTCGCCGACACCTACGGCCAGAGCTCGTCCGTCACCGAGCAGCTCACGAGCTATCTGGCGAGCTTCGGAATTAAGTCCACGGTCTATCCCGACCGGGTCGACGTCTCCACCACCGGCACGGCAGGCGAGTACAACAAGGCGCTGTCGGTAAAGCAGCAGCAGTACCGGGTGCCCGCGCTCAGCGGGTCTGGCGGCCAGCGCTCGGTGCGGGCTCAGACCATCCACGGAACCGCCCAGTCACCCCAGCTCCCATACCCGATCGCGCACACCGTGCTGGCGATCCTCGGACTGACCAACTACGGGCCTTTCACCAGCCAGGCCGTGCACGTCGACACGAAGCTGACCCATCCTCAGCAGGGATCCAGCAACAGCTGCGTGGCGCTCACTGGGCTTCCGGACGCCTGCAACCTCCCGGCTGACTTTGCCAGCAACTACCACCTCGACGGGCTCTACGCCCGCGGGGCCGAAGGGCAGGGCCAGACGCTGGCCATCGTCACCCTGGCGGCGCTCGACCCCGGCGCCCCTCAGTATTTCTGGAAGAACATCGCCAAGATCCCGAGCAGCAACCGGACGCTGACAGTCGACAACGTCGACGGCGGTCCGGGCGCGCCCAGCGACGCCAGCGGCAGCGGCGAGACCGATCTCGACGTCGAGCAGTCGGGTGCCCTGGCTCCGGATGCCAACGTGATCGTCTACCAGTCACCGAACACCGACGCCGGCTTTGCCGACTCGTATTTCATGGCCGCGAGCCAGAACACCGCCAGCAGCGTTTCGGCCAGCTGGGCGGAGTCCGAGACCTACATCGAGGACGCGGTTGCCGCGGGGACCGAGACACCGGCCTACGAGGCGGCTTTCGACGAGGCCTTCCTTGAGCTGGCAGCTCAGGGCCAGTCGGGCTTCACCGCCAGCGGCGACTGGGCGGCCTACACCGCGGCGATCGACCTCGGCACCACCAACCTGTCGGTCGCGGCGTCCGGCGACAGCCCGTACATCACGGCCGCCGGCGGGACGACGCTGCCCTGGAGCGGCACCCTGACCGGTCCGGGCGGATCTGCCAACGTCAGCGTCGCCTCCCAGCGGATCTGGGGGTGGGACTACCTGTGGAAGGCGATGGCCAAGACCACGCCGGAGTCGTTGACAAAGGCGGCCGAAGCGAACGTCACCGGCAGCGGTGGCGGGTTCAGCGACTTCGAACCCGAGCCCTCCTACCAGCAGGGCGTGCCGGGGACGAGCAGCTTCAGCGCTGTCCCGTACCTGACGCCCACCGACTACCAGAACATCAACGGCCTGTTCCTGCCGACGAAGTGGAATTTCGATCCCACGCCGCCGACCATCCAGGGGTCAGGCTCGCACCGTGCCGACCCGGACGTCTCGGCCGACGCCGATCCGTTCACCGGCTACCTGCTCTACGAGCCGTCGTTCGCCGGCGTCAAGCAGCCCATCCTGCAGGGCGGCTGGGGCGGCACGAGCTTCGTGGCGCCACAGTTCAACGGCTCCACGGCCGTGATCGACTCCGCGCTCGGCAGGCGGGTCGGTCTCTGGAATCCGGGGTTGTACTCGTTCGCGACCAGCGCCAACTCGCCGGTCACGCCCCTGAACACCCGCGGCACGAGCAACGACAACATCTACTACACGGGGACTCCGGGCACGCTCTTTAACGAGGGCGCGGGGCTCGGGATTCCCAACCTGACCAAGCTAGCCGACGACTTCGGCTCCTAGCTGACGCACGCTGCGCGAGCCTGCGGGCGCCTGTTCAGTGCGATTCACACGCTGAGCAGGCGCCCAAGCTCCGCGG
>JBAPXO010000867.1:0-1731 GCA_049284255.1 Solirubrobacteraceae bacterium
GAAGCGCTGCTCGAGCTCGCGGCAGGCGCGCTTGGCGCGGTCAAAGTCTTCGTGCACCCGCGCCTTGCTGCCGTCCTCGGCGACCAGCCCGACGACAACGTGCGCGTGATCGTTGCCACCGGCGGACTCTCCATGGCGGACCGCCACCCATCGGCATTGCCGTTGCGGATCCTCGCCGACAGATCCCATCGCCCTCATAAATGCCTCGGTGATCTCTGACCACCGCTCATCAGACAGCGCGGCCTCATCCGGCGGCAAGCTCAACGAGCAATGCCACACATGCGCCGGACGCGTGCCCACCACCCGGCCGTGCTCATCGCGTTCGGCGACCCGGACCTCGGTCCCGAACAGCTTGCGCGGCTCGTCGAGAAACCGGCCCAGCTCGCCGGCGTCCGCTCGCCCCAGCACACGGTCCTCGGCGATCCATCGCGCTTCCGAGGAAGCGGCCACCAGCCGCGGCTGCTCGTGCTCGTTGCGCTTACCCGGACCTACCAGATAAAACAGCACGCCGCTGGCGTTACCCCCCTTCGTGACTCTCGCGATCACCGCTGCGCCCCGGTCAGCGCCCGCAACGCCACGATCACCTCGTCGACCTCACCCAGCGTGCGCTCCAGCCGCTCCCGCGACCCGACCTCGCCCGACGTGTTCGCCAGCTTCGCGAGCTGGTTGACATTGTTGGCCACCGTCGCCAACAGCCGCCGCGCCTCAAACAGGTCAGCGATCATCTGCCGCCGCGCGGCTGGGGTCTCCACTCCCGATAGCGCCGACTCGACCATCAGCCGCGGGACGCTCACCCCCAGCGCTGCCGCGCGCTCACGCAGCCGCTCGTCCTCAGCCACCGACAACTTGACCTTGCGCTCCACCCGCCGCGGCGCCGTTCTCACGCCGCCGGCGCGACCGCCCCTGAGGCCGGGACTCCGACGCGCTCACCGCGCCCGCCGCCTCGCCCAGCGCAGCGACCCGCCCCCGGTGGGACTGGCTGTTCGACCGCTCCGGCGGTCGTGCATAAGAGGGTGCGTAAGCACCCCCTTATGCTATATCTTGCTCCGGCGATTTGCGTGATACTAAAGCTATCGCTGATTCCGCGTGTCTTCTCGTTTCACTGCAAACGCGCGGAACGAGCATCGCCGGCACGGCCTTGGCTGCGGGATGCCACTGGACCGGAGCGAGTCGCCTCGCGGTGCTGCTCGCAAACTTCGGGCGGCGGACGGGCGGCGACCCCGCCCCCTCCGCTTTCGCCGTGATCCGGGCGTCTCTTGCAGCGGATAAGCGCGCGCGAGAGTTCTGCAGCTGCGTGGGTGCAGAAGCAATCGATGGCCGCTGCCGAGGTCCGGGGCTTCCGATCGCCGCGCCGCCGCGCCTGCTGGCTCCTGCTTGGCTGAAAGCAGAAACTGGCGCCGACCGCGCTTAGGCGCATGTGCTTGCTCGTCGAGAGCTAGCACCGCGTCAGAGCCAAGTTGCGCTTAGTCGCCAACGCGCTCGTCCGCCGGATGGGCGCCGGACGACGAAAGGGATCGTCCGACGACAGTCCTCCCGCCATGCTGGTGGGTGAGCTACGGCTCTCGCAATAACCAGTTGACGCCAGCTCGACGCGCGAGCGTCTGCGTCGCCCCAAGCATCTTCTGCTCTTCCCACGAACGTGGCGTAAAGTCGCGGAAGGCATGGCCGGCGAGCTCTCCGCTCAGAAGCTTGCCGCCATGCGACAGGGCAGATCGAAGCTGGTATAGAGCC
>JBAPXO010000868.1:0-6082 GCA_049284255.1 Solirubrobacteraceae bacterium
GGTGACGGTCACCTGTCGGGACCTTGCGACGATGGCGGCGACCTTGGCCAATGGCTGCGTCAATCCCGTGACCGGCCGTCGCGCTCTCGCGCTTGAGCACGTGCGAGACGTGCTCAGCGTGATGTACACGTGCGGAATGTATGACGCCGCCGGCCAGTGGGCCTACGACGTCGGCGTACCGGCAAAAAGCGGCGTGAGCGGCGGCGTTTTGGCGGCGGTTCCCGGTAAGGGCGGAC
This sequence comes from Solirubrobacteraceae bacterium, assembly GCA_049284255.1. Classification (GTDB taxonomy): domain Bacteria; phylum Actinomycetota; class Thermoleophilia; order Solirubrobacterales; family Solirubrobacteraceae; genus Palsa-465. The sequence continues at coordinate 237 of JBAPXO010000868.1, forward strand.
TTGGGATCTTTTCGCCTGGGCTCGATGAGTACGGCAACAGCGTGCGCGGAATCTCGGTGTGCCGGGAAGTATCCGAGATTCTCGGTCTTCACATCTTTGCGTCCGAGGACGAGGACGTGCTGCTCCGCTAGCGGCGGGCGAGCGATAAAGACTCAGCTCACCAGTTGACGATTCCGCGCAGGATGAGTAGGACGCCGAAGCCGGCGCCGGCGAGGAGCGCGACCCGGGCGCCGCGGCGGGTAAGCCAGTCGCTGAAGCGCTGCACGGTGGCCGCGGTCCACTCGGGCCGGGTCGCGTAGCCGAGCAAGGGGAGCTCGAGCAGCGCGAGCATGATCAGGTTGAACGCGAGCACGGCGAGCACAGTCTCGGCCGTTCCGACGTTCTGCTTGTGCAGTAGATCCATCCCGGCGATGTAGGACGCTCCGGGGAAGCTCAGCAACACCCCGACGAGGAAGGTCTGGCGGGCGGAGCCCTTGCTCAGCTCACGCCTCCAGCGAGGCGGGGGCTTGTGCTTGGCGCGTTCGCGTTTGCGTTCGCTCCACGCCTGGCGCCGTCGGTCGCGACCAGTCGCGACCACGAAGACGATCATCAAGATGAGTAGCCCGAGCACGATGTTGAGGACGGGATCGACAGAACGTTTAGCTGTACCGGACGTGCCCGAGTCCGGGAGGGCGAACACGAGTAACAGCCCGCACGTGACGCTCGTGGTCGCGGCGCCGGCCAGGTACCCGCTGAGCATGCGCTTCGGCCTCTCCAAGCTCAGCATGATTGTCACCGCCGCGAGCAGCGATGGATTCAGCGCGGCGGTCAGGGCGAAAACGAAGACGCGGCCCACGCGCTGGTCCCCTTTCCGCGCCTCGGGTTCGGACTCGCCACGAGCCGGAGTCTTGCAGCCGCTGGGCCCGACCGCCATCACCCGAAGCGGATGACGCGCACTGATCAAAGGGACGAGAGCATGACGGTCATGCGGCTCGACCTTGACTGCTTCACGAAGGATGAGGTGGGGCGCTGAAGGCGCAGTCACGTGGCCAGTCTCATTCCGCTCGCCTTGGCCGCCGCTCTGTACCCAACCCTCCTGGCCGGGGTCATAATCCTTCTCGCCCGCGAGAAGCCCGCAGCGATGCTTGCTGCGTTCCTGGCCGGCGGTGTGCTCATCAGCGTCGCCGCCGGTTTGATCGTGGTGTTCGTGCTAGGCGGTGCCGTCTCGACGAAGAACCAGAAGTCGGCGAGCCCTACCGTCGACCTGGTGATCGGCGTCCTCTCGATCCTGCTTGCGACCGTGCTCTGGCGACGCCTGTCCGACCGTCGCCGGGGTAACGAGAAAGCTCCCAAAAAGGAGAAGGGCCCGTCTTGGACCCAGCGAACCCTTGGAGAAGGGGGTGCGTGGGCAGCCTTCGGTGCCGGACTCATCCTCAACGTGCCAGGCCTCTGGTACCTGGACGCGCTCAAGGACATCGCGAAGGCGGATGCCGGAACCGCGGCGAAGATCCTGTCGGTCCTCGGGTTTGTGGCGATCATGTTCGCGTTGGCCGAGGTGCCGCTGATCGGCTACGCCGTCGCTCCCGACGCAACGCGCGTGCGCGTCCGGGGCTTTCAGACGTGGATGAGCGAGCACGGTATGACGGTCGCCATCTGGGCGGCCGGACTGATCGGCGTCTACCTGATGATCAAGGGGATCGCCGGCATCGCGTGAACCACGACCTCTGGCCCCGTATCAAGAGCCGGCCGACGCTGCTGCCGCCGCCGGTGGCGCTGGCGCCGGCTGACCTTCGGAGGCCTCATCCTCCACGGCATCGGGCGTGCCGAGCCGATCCAAAGCGATAGTGGTCAGATAGGCAACGACGACTCCGACGATGATCAGAGGTCCTGTCGCATCGGCGGACTTTCCGGCCAGCAGCGAGGCGACTACGACCGCGGACAGCGGCAGCTTCAGCGCGGCTACGAACGCCGCCCCCATACCCACCGCCACGCCCGCCGTAAGGTCGAATCCCGGCAGACGGGAGGCCAGGATGCCGCCGACAGCGCCCAGGAACAGGGCGGGAAACGTCGGTCCTCCCCGAAAGCTGCCCAGCGAGACGGCCCATGCCACTCCCTTAAAGCCGACCAGCAACAGCAGCGCGGAGATCGACCAGGTCGAGGCGCCCGAGACCAGGCCGGGCAGCTGGTCCTGGCCGGAGAACAGCACCTCGCTGACGTCCTTGCCGGCCGCGTGCGAGAAGGCGATCGCCAGCCCGGCGACGATCAAGCCTGCCGCGGGCGCGAGCAGGAGGATCCGGGGCAACACCACCTCCTGGACACGGATCCCGAACCGGTAGACCAGGAAGACGACGACCGCGGCCAGGACCGCGACCGGCAGCGTCCATGCGAACTCCGCGATGTCCGGACGCCCGAACTGGGGCAGGGGCAGCCTGCCGAGAGCGTAAGCGCTTGTGCTGAGCCCCGTGAACGATCCCATCCCGATGGAGACCAGTGATCCAATCCCAGCCGCGGTCAGACCCGGAATCAGCATCAGTGGCAACGTCCTTCTGTCCAGGCCGAGGGCCTCGAGGAGGATCACCGCCGCGATGATCGGCTCTGCGAACAGGAACGACATGGCGGCGAAGCTTCCGGCCGCCGCCATCAACGTCAGGACCTGGGGGGGCGCGTCCTTGCGGGCAAGCTTGATCGCCACGACTCCGAGCCCGCCGCCCACTGCGAGGAGCGGAGCTTCCGGGCCGAGCACAAGTCCGAGGGAGATCGTGGCAAAGCCCGCCAAGGCAATTCCGGGCAGCTCGCTCGGCTGCAGCAGGCCCCCGCCGACCTTGAGGCCCTCGGCGGGTCGGTGTCCGCCGTCACCCGGCAACCGTGTGATCGCCAGAGCGACCACCACTCCGGCAAAACCCAGCACGATGAGCAGCCACCACCACGGCGGGGAGTGGTAGCCCATGTCCTTCGGAAGGTCGGTGAACACGCCGACCTGCACCTGGTGCACCCCCTCCAAGAAGCACCAGGCCGCCAACGAGACGAGCACGCCCACTAGAGCCGCCAGTATCGTCAGGACAGCCAACTGCTTCGGAGCCGGCCCCGCGGGTGCCGCCGCGGCGGGCACAGCCTCGGGCTCAGCCACTGCGGACCTGGTCAGTTTCGCTGGATTGCTCTCGCGAGTCGCGACAGACCTGCATTCCGATGGGACCCTACCGTGGCTTCACGACGCCGCCTCATGCGAACGAGGTGATGCGAAGCCGGTGCGCTGCGCCGCCAGCCGGCCGGGTCATCCCGTTCGGGTGATGCGCAGTTAACCGGGGCCGGCGAGCATCCTAGAGTGGCGCTCTTCTGGCCCATTCGCAGCGTGCTGGCTGGAACCACCGGGACAGCGGCGATGACCCTCGCCTACGCGACCGAACGCCGCCTGCGTCCCTCAGACCACGGGCCGCTCGACTACGACGACAGCTTGGTGCCCGGTCAGATTGTGGCGGGCGTGATGCATCTGCCCAACGTGACGCATCGTGAGGAGAATGAGCTTGGACTCGCCTTGCGCTGGAGCTATGGATCGGTTTTTGGCCTCTGGCACGGTCTCCTGCGGCGAGCAGTCCCAGAACCGTGGGCGAGCGCGGCCTTTGGCGCGACACTCATGACCGCGACGCTGACTTTGTTCCCGTTGCTCGGACGTACGCCACCTCCGTGGCGTTGGCCACCGAGTGTCATCGCAACGGCGTTTGCCACGCACGCGGCCTACGTGGGGGCAGTCGCGGTCGTCGACGACGGACTCATCGGGCGCCATCTGCACAAATAACCGGTGGATGCGGAGGAGCACCGACCGATTTCGTCGAGGAGAAGATCCAGCGTGAGCACCAAGCAGCCGACCAGTGGGCAGGCGCAGACGCGCGTCGTGATCGTGGGTGGAGGCTTTGCCGGCCTTGGCTGCGCCCGGGAACTCGCCGGCGAGGAGTCGGTGCACGTCACCCTCATCGACCAGCACAACTACCACCAATTCCAGCCGCTCCTCTACCAGGTCGCGACCTCCCAGCTGCCGGCCAACGACATAGCGTCCTCGCTGCGAAAGTGCTTTCGCACCGACGACAACATCGACGTCAAGCTCGCCGAGGTCACCGATGTCGATCCCGCCAATCACTCGGTCACCACCGCCGAGGGTGACACCTACGCGGGCGACGTGCTCGTGCTCGCGGCCGGAGCCAGGGCCAACTTCTTCAACACGCCTGGGGCCGCCGAGCACAGCTTCCCGCTGTATTCGCTCGCCGATGCCGAGCGCTTGCGGACGCGAATCCTCACCGTCTTCGAGGACGCCGACCGCGAGCCGGCGCTGATCGCCCGGGGGGCGCTGAACTTCGTGATCGTGGGTGCCGGGGCCACCGGCACGGAACTGGCCGGCTCCATGGGCGACATGATCAAGGAGACGATGCCGGTCGAGTACCACGACCTCGCCGTCGAGAACGCCGCCATCTACGTCGTGGACCTCGGGCAGGTGGTGCTAAACGGCTTCTCGGACAGCGCCCACGATTACGCGAGCAAGGCGCTCCAGGAGCGGGGCGTACAGCTCAAGCTCGGCACAAGCGTCAAGGAGGTCGCGGCCGATCACGTGGTCCTGTCGGATGGGACGAAGATCGATACTCGTTGCGTGGCTTGGGCGGGCGGCCTGATGGCGGGCACGCCGGCGCACGCCAGTGGCATCCCGCAGGGACGGGGCGGCCGGATCGACGTCGAACCTGACCTCACGGTCCAGGGATATCCGGGCGTCTATGTCGTCGGCGATATCGCCAACATCCCGGGACCCGACGGCATCGCCTACCCGCAGCTCGGGTCCGTGGCGCAGCAGAGCGGCCAGTGCGTCGCCAAGAGCATCCTGGCTGAGGTCGGCGGCGACGAGCGCAAGACGTTCCACTACCACGACAAGGGCATCATGGCGATGATCGGGCGGGGCGCTGCGGTCGCCGAGGTCGGCAAGCATCGCCACGAGCTCCACGGCTCCATCGCCTTCGCGGCATGGCTCGGAGTCCACGCCGCTCTGATGACCGGGGTTCGTCAGCGGATCGACGCCTTCATCAACTGGGGATGGGATTACTTCTCAAACACCCGCGGGCCTTCCGTGCTCGACCAGCGCTCAGACGCGGCCCACATCGACTGGGGCGACGCCGAGGATGCCGACGTCGCCGAGAGCCTGGCGCCGCGCGTAGCCCAGAGCTAGGGACTCACGGTCCGGCTTCGAATCGAGTGGTCGGAATCGACTGGGCCAGCGCCGATGAGCTCGGCGGCCCTAGCCCCTCCAGAGCCAGTTGCTCGGCGAGGATGATGCGAGCCGACGCCTCGATCAACGCGAGGTGCGAGAACGCCTGCGGGTAATTGCCGAGGTGCCGGCCGGTGGCGGCATCGAACTCCTCGGCGTAGAGACCGAGCGGCGAGCGCACGCGGAGCAAGCGCTCCATCAGATCGTGGGCCCGCTGTGCCTCGCCGACGATCGAGAGCGCCGAGACCAGCCAGAACGAGCAGATCAGGAACGTCCCCTCCTTGCCCGACAGGCCGTCGTCGGTCTCACCGGTCCGGTAGCGCAGCACGTAACCGTTCTCGGTCAGATCGTCGGCGATTGCCAGGACCGAAGCGTGGAGTCGTTCGTCGTCGTTCGGGAGGAAGCCGAAGATGGCCGCCAGGAGCGTCGAGGCATCAAGCGCTTCGGTGTCGTAGTGCTGGCGCAGCACGCCGCCCTTCAGTCCATGTTCGAGGATGTCGGCGTGGATCTCCTGCGCGGTGGCCTGCCACGTGGCCTGCAGCTCCGGCGCGTCCCGGATGGCCGCCAGCTTTGCCGCACGGTCCAGTGCCACCCAGCACATCAGCTTCGAGGAGACATAGTGCTG
>JBAPXO010000869.1:0-6862 GCA_049284255.1 Solirubrobacteraceae bacterium
GGACAGAGCGAGACCGGAGCGCGACTGCGCGAGCAATACGAGCGCCAGGGGCGCCCTTACTACGCCACAGCACGTCTGTGGGATGACGGGGTGATCGATCCTCGGGACACCCGCGACGTGCTCGGGCTCGCGCTTTCGGCCGCCGCCAACGCGCCGCTGGCCGACGTCCGCTACGGCATCTTCAGGATGTGACCGGCCCCTTGTAGGGGATTCCCGCGCCGTCGCCGTCGGGAGCATCGGGGCCGCGGTCACCGGCGCCAGCGCCGTCACTCGTCGCCCCCCGGCCGTCGCCGGCTCCGTCGGGCTCAACCCCTTGCGCAGCGCCCGCCTGCGCCCCGCCGGGAGGCGATCCACCACGGGCGGCCCCCGTCTCGAAGTCGCGGCTGCGAATCAGGACGAGGGTGAGGACAGACGAGACGAGGGTGAGGATCGCGCCGACGAGAAAGATCTCGTTGAGCCCAGTCGTAAACGACGCGCGCACGGCGTGGGCGGCCGCCTGCCGGGCCAGCGGTGGAAGCGCCGACAAGCCGGCCTTGGCACCGCCGCCCTGAGCCACGCCTGAAGCCAGGGCGTGCGCCGACCGGGCACTGAGGTGGGGAGCGCCCTGGAGCATCGAGACGATGTGGGTGCGCACGGTGTGGCTGAAGATCGAGCCGAGCCCGGCAATTCCGGTGGCGATGCCGACCTGGCGGAAGGTCGAGTTGATGCCCGACGCCATCCCTGACCGTTCGGGCGTCACCACGCCGACGGCCGTCGAGGCCAGCGGCGGATTGACCAGCCCGACTCCGGCACCGGCGATGATGAAGCCGGGGATCAGATGCTCCCAGCCCGATGTGGCCGTCAGGCCCCGCATCAGCAGCAGCGCCACCCCGATGAGCGCCAGGCCGGGGGCGATCAAGAAACGGATCGGTACGAACGCGGTCAGCCGCCCGGCAAGGGTTGAGGTGAGCATGATCCCGCCCGAGAGCACCAGGAACCGAAGGCCGGTCTGCAGCGCCGAGTAGCCGAGCACGTCCTGCAGATACAGGGTGAAGTAGAGAAACAGCGCGAACAGCCCGGCCGACAGCGAGAAGGCGGCGATCGAGCCGCCCGTGAACGTGGGCTTGCGAAACAGCCGGAGGTCGAACATCGCCCGGTCGCGCTGGAGCACTTCGGCGATCACAAAGGCGACCAGGAGCACCACCGAGCCGCTCAGGCAAGCGATGATCTCGGTCGATCCCCAGCCCTTGACGTTTCCCTGGATGAGCGCGTAGACGAGCGCCGCCAGCGCACCACTGAAGGTCACAAAGCCGATCAGGTCGGGCAGGCCGGCGCCGGGCTGGCGGGACTCATCGACTCGCAGTTGGCACATGACCAAGGCCACGACCCCGATCGGGACGTTGACCAGGAAGATCCACCGCCACGACAGGCCGGTGGTCAGCGCGCCCCCGATTACGGGTCCGATGGCGACGGCCAAGCCTGTGATGGCACCCCACGCCCCAAACGCCGTCCCACGCTCGCGGCCCTGGAAGGCAGCCGCCAGCAGCGCCAGGGAGGTCGAGAACATCGCCGCCCCCCCGACGCCCTGGGCGCCTCGGGCGAGGTTCAGCCACAACGGCGTGGTCGCGACCCCCGAGAGCAGGGAGCTCACGCTGAAGATGACCAGGCCGATCATGAACAGCCGCCGGCGACCGAACCTGTCGGCCAGCGAGCCGGTGGTCAGCAAAAGTGCCGCCAGCATCAGGGAGTAGGCATCGATCACCCATTGCAGGTCACTGAAGCTCGCGTGCAGCGAGCTCTGGATCGACGGCAGCGCGACGTTGACGATCGTCACGTCCAGCAACAACATGAACGTGCCCACGCACACCGCGATCAACGTCCACCACTTGCGATCCATGTCGCTGACTCCCGTTGTCCTCGAAGGGTCGGTCCCGGCGTTCTTAGGCTACTGACCCCTCATGCCCGGCTTTCCCGGGTCGTACCCGCCCCTGACGATCCGCCGGAGCGACCCCGAGAATGGCTCTCGTGCATCTCCTGATGCGGAGCGTCATGGCAACGGTCCAGGTCCCGAGCGGCCAGGGTTGGAAGCAGATCGGCGAGCTCTCGCTGGCCTTCGCGCTGTCTTCCCTGATCGGCCTCGAGCGCGAGTGGCGCCAGAAATCGGCGGGGTTGCGCACGCACACGCTCGTCGGGGTGGGCGCCGCGCTGATCATGCTGATTAGCAAGTACGGGTTCAGCGATGTGCTGGGACCACGCGTCGTCCTCGATCCCTCGCGCGTCGCCGCCCAGATCGTCTCGGGCCTGGGCTTCATCGGCGGCGGGCTGATCTTCGTGCGCCGTGATGCCGTACGTGGGTTGACCACCGCGGCGATCGTGTGGGTCACGGCCGCCGTCGGGATGGCGTGCGGCGCCGGCCTGGTGGTCCTGGCGCTGTTCGCGACCGCGATGCACTTCATGATCGTCTTCTTCTATCCGCGGGTGGCGGCGAGCCTGCCGCGCTCTCGCTACATCGGCTACGGCCTGCGCGTCACCTACGAGGACGGCCGAGGAATCCTGCGCCAGATCCTCGCCCAGTGCACCGACAGGGGGTTTGAGATCGCCCAGGTCGCAACCCGGCAGCTTGAGCACGACATCGGCGGAAAACCAGCCGTTGGCGTCGAGCTCGAGGTTCGGGGCCAGCCGAGCGCCGAAGGGCTGACGACATCCTTGGAGGGCCTTTCGGGCGTTCTCGAGGTCACGACGATCGACCGCGCCACGATCGCCGAGTAGTCGCGGCGCCGCTCTGTTCAGCGCCAATCCGCAGGGGTATCGTCTGTATAGAGAGATTTTGAGCAAACGAAAGGAAGCTGAACATGGCTCTTAGTGACCTTGCGAAGTTCGGTCAAAGCCCATGGGTGGACCATCTGTCGCGCAGCTTCGTCGCCGACGGCGAGCTCGGAGAGCTCGTCGACCTCGGGGTCGTGGGCGTCACCTCCAACCCCACGATCTTCGCCTCCGCGATCTCCGAGGGAGACGACTACGACGATCAGCTCCGCGATCTGCTGAGCAGCGAGAACGACGACAAGGAGGTCTTCTGGGCGCTCGCGCGCGACGATGTGCGCGCCGCCTGTGACGTCCTGGCGCCGGTCTTCGAGCGCGGCGACGCCACCCGTGACGGGTGGGTCTCGCTGGAGGTCGACCCCAACCTCGCCTTCGACACCGACGAGACGATCTCGGAGGCCAAGCGCCTGCACGGGATGGTCGACCGTCCCAACCTGTTCGTGAAGATCCCGGGCACTCAGCCCGGTCTGAAGGCGATCGAAGAGACGATCGCCGCCGGGATCCCCGTCAACGTAACCCTGCTGTTCTCGCTGGACCGCCATCGCGAGGCCGCCGAGGCCTACCTGCGCGGCCTGAAGCGTCTGCACGAGAGCGGCGGCGACCTCAACAAGGTGGCGTCGGTGGCCTCGTTCTTCGTGTCGCGCGTCGACACCGAGGCCGACAAACGCCTGGACAAGATCGGCGGGCACGACGACCTCAAGGGCAAGCTGGCGATCGCCAATGCCAAGCTCGCCTACCAGACCTACAACGAGCTGTTCTCGGGTCCTGAGTGGGAGAAGCTCGAGCAGGCCGGAGGGTCGCCGCAGCGTTGCCTGTGGGCATCGACCTCGACCAAGAACCCTGACTACCCCGACACGATCTACGTCGACGAGCTGATCGGCCCGAACACCGTCAACACCATGCCGGTGGACACGATCAAGGACTTCGACGATCACGGCACCGCCGCCAACACCCTGGAGTCCGGGGTCGACGAGGCCCGGCAGGTCCTTCAGCGTCTCGCTGAGGCGGGCGTCGACTACGACGACGTCGTCAAGGTGCTCGAGGACGAGGGCGTGCAGAAGTTCGCGGACTCGTTCAAGGAGCTGCTCGAGGGCGTCGCCAGCAAGCGCCACGAGCTCGTCGCCAGCTAAACCAGCTCGCGGCCACCCATTCCGGCTGGTCCGCTACGAAAGCTCGTGGCGGACCAGCTGCACGACCGGGAGATCGCGGGGCGCCAGCGATCGCGCCGCCACGGCAGCCTCATCGCGGCCGAGGGCCGCGAACCCCGCATGAACGGCAGAGAGATAGCCGGCATCGATGACGGCGGTTGCCAGCGCCACCCCCCGCTCGCGGCGTTCCCGACCCTCGGGCGAGCCGATGTAGGTCCAGACGCGCGCCCCGCCCGCGATCCGGTCTGAGACATCGATGCGGCGGTAATTGCGCTCGCGTTCGTCCAGGCCCTCGAGCTCTGAGTCGGTGACCGGCAGGCAGACGCCATTCGCGGGCGCACCGGCCGCCTCCACGAGATCGAGAAAAGTGACGTAGACGGCCGGGCGGTAGCCGTCTGGGCGGGCGTAGTACTTGTAGCCGGGGAGGTCGCGCCGGTTGTCCATCGCCACTCCCCAGGTCCGGACAAAGCCCGGAAGGTCGACTAGGAATCCCCCGGCTCCGGGCTCGCGCGTCAGCTTGCGGTCGGAGTACGCCGCCAGCGATCCGTAACCGAAGACGAACTGCAGCAGGACCTACCGCTGGCTGGTGGGGCCCACTGGCTCAGGCCAGGGCGGTATCGTCCAGCTGGTCTCGGAGGTCGGCGACCGATTCGAAGACCGCGACCGCGCCGGCATCCCGGAGCTCCTGCTCGGAGAACCCGCCGGTCATCACCGCCAGCGTCGCCACATCGGCACCCTGGGCGGCCTTGACGTCCCAGGGGGTGTCCCCGATCATCACCGCCTCCCCGCTGTCGCCGCCGAGCTTGTCCATCGCGGAGTTGACGAGATCGGGCTGGGGCTTGGTGGCTTCGACGTCCGCCGAGGATGTCCAGGCATCGGCCAGCTCGCGCGCGTCCAGGAGATCGAGGTAGTGATCGACCTCGTCCTCCTTGGCCGAGCTGGCCAGGACGACCCTGTGGCCGCGATCCTTGAGCGAGGAGATGAGACCACGTGCGTCCTTCATCGTGCGCACCTCCCCGATCAACGCCGAGTACTCCTCGCCCTCGGCGTCGCGGATCGCGTCACCCTGTTCCTTCTCGGTCTCCTCTCCGCAGAGAGCGGTGATCACCTGATCGCCGCCCATGCCGATGTGACGGTGGATCCGCCAGATCGGCAGCACGATGTCGTGGCGGACGAATGCCCTGAACCACGCCAGCGTGTGGTGGTAGTTGGTGTCGACGAGAGTGCCGTCGATATCGAGGATCGCTATTGCCATGGGTCGTCCCAGCCGGAGGGCGCCTAGACGCCGTCGTCCTTGCGCTCGTCCTTGACGCGTGCGGCGGCCTCACCCACGCGGCGCGCTTCATCGGCCTGGGCGAGCGCCACCTCGCGCTCCTGCAGGGCCTCGGCCTGCTCCTCGACGCCCGGCAGGCGTGCCTCCGCCGCCTTCTCCTCGATCTCCTGCTCGGCGCGGACCTCCTGCTCCTGGTTGGAGCGGAGCCGCTCGCGCTCGGTCTCCTGGGCGCGGCGCGTTCGTGCCTGGCTCGTGGTTGCAGCCTGCTTGCGGCGGGATGCTGCGCGGGTCCGGGCCTGCTCGCGCTTGCGGCTGGCCTGGTCGTGACCCTGGCGAACGCGACGCTCGGCGCGCTCGCTGGCCTCCCGCGCCTCGGCTCGAAGTTCGGCGGCATGCTCACGCTCCTGCGCGGCGGCCTTACGGCGGTTGGCGTCCTCGCTGAGACGCGGATCGCGCAGCACTGAGCCGAGCACCCAGCGGATGGTGGCGTCGGTCCGATCGACGGTGCCTCGCGCGGCCGCTCCGACGCCCGAGCTGGAGCCCGGCAGCAAGCCGACGGCCAGGTCCACCGGTTGGCGGAGCAGCCTCAGTGTGTTGTCAACGGTCGCGGTGGTGATCCTGCGCCTGGTCATTAGTTCTCCGTGGGGTCGAGATTCTCAGCGCGACGCTCCGCCTCATGAGCCTCGCGGTCAAGCCGGTTTGCCTCCTGCGCTGCCCTGATCCTGTCCTGCTCAGCACTATGAACGTACTCGTTTGCCTGACGGGTTTCGTTCTGCAGCTGCTCGTCGGCGCGCTCGCGTTCAGCCGCTGCCTGGGCCTGCGCACGATTCTCCGCCGTCTGTCGATCGCGCTCGATCTGATCCTCGCGCTGCTTGGCGGCGACCTCGTTGCTCAGCCGCTCGCGCTCGGCCTCGGCCTCGGCTGCGCGCTCCTGTAGGGCGCCACGCTCCTCACGCTCCTGCGCCGCACGGTCGGTCGCCTGAGCCTCGAGGCCGGCCTCAGCCTGGACCTGCTGCAGCCGACCCTCGCGCTGAAGATCGTCGTTCTCGGTCGCGCCTCCGAGCACTTCCTTGGTCTTCCCGACGACCTTGCCGACCACCCCTCCGACCGTACGCTCTCCTGGATCTCGCTCGCTCACTGGTTCTCCTTATCGATCATGTTCAAAGCCAAGACTTTGGGCTACCCAGCTCACCGATCACGACACTGGACGATCACTTAGCGTGACCGTCGTCACACGACGGTCACACACGGGAGCGGCGCGAACTCGAGGACTGCCGGGCGCTGGCTGGCTCCGCAGCATGCGGCAGCCATAGCGACTTAATTCGCCCCACCCAGGCCGGTTGGGAGAGGTGTGGGGGATCAGGCGTTGCCGATCGCAGTTTCGACCCACACCCGCAACGAAGGCGCGAGGTGTGGGACATAACCACCCGCGAGGTGTGGGACATAATCACCCGCGAGGTGTGGGACATAACCACCGTAAGGAGTCGCGCGGCCCCTTCCACGTGCCCGCGCTCGAGCAGGCCGGGTGCCCCGCATTACGTCAGCTGTCCTCAAGCCGGAAGCCGACCTTCATCTCGACCTGAAAGTGGGCGATCTGACCGTCTTCGACGTGCCCGCGAATGCCGGTGACCTGAATCCAGTT
>JBAPXO010000870.1:0-4240 GCA_049284255.1 Solirubrobacteraceae bacterium
TGACTGCTCGGTGCAGCGACGCTTTCAGAAGGTGATCGAGGAGGCACCAGCTCCGGCGCTTGCCGACGCGACCCGGGAGCGGCTGTGCGAGGCGGGGGTCAGGGTCGCGCGGGCGATCGGCTATCGCAACCTCGGGACGGCCGAGTTCGTGGTTGACGTCGACGACGAGCGCTTCTTCTTCCTCGAGGTCAACTGCCGGATCCAGGTCGAGCATCCGGTCACCGAGGCCGTCACCGGTCGCGACCTGGTCGCGCTCCAGTTCCGGATCGCCGAAGGTCGAGCCCTGGGCTTCGATCAGGACGAAGTCGTGCTGTCCGGTCACGCCGTCGAATGCCGGCTCAACGCCGAAGACGTGACCCGGGACTACATGCCCTCGCCCGGCACGCTTTCCCTGTTCACGGTTCCCGAGCGTCCGGGCCTTCGAGTCGACACCAGCTGCTTCGCCGGGGCCATGGTTTCGCCGTACTACGACTCCATGCTGGCAAAGCTGATCGGGCACGGCGGCGACCGTGACCAGGCGATCGAGGTTCTTCTTGACGCGCTCGAGGACGTCGACGTCGAGGGAGTGGAGACCAACCGGGCGCTCCTGGTCAGCGTGCTCGGCCATCCCGACTTCCGGGCGGGCGCCGTGACCACCGACTGGCTGGAGCGCGCGATCCGATGAGCCGCACGATCGAGTTCGTGGACACGACCACGCGAGACGGCAACCAGAGCCTGTGGAGCGCGACCGGATTAACGACGCCCGACGTGCTCGCGATCGCCCCGACGCTGAATCGGGTGGGCTACCACGCGCTCGACTTCACCTCGAGCACGCACATGGCGGTCTCGGTGCGCTTCCACCACGAGGATCCCTGGGAGCGGATCCGGCTCGTCAGCGCGGCGATGCCGGATACGCCGCTGGGGATGATCACCACCGGGATGCGCTTCATCTCCTGGGTGCCCGCCGACGAGGAGGTGATGGCGCTTTCCTACCGGCTCGTCGTCCGCAACGGGCTGCGCCGCGTGCAGATCGCCGATCCGTCCAATGATCCCGACCGGATCAAGCGGATCGTGGCGATGGCCAGGGCCGAGGGCGTCGAGGAGATCGTCGTCGGGCTCACCTACTCGATCAGCGAGGTCCACACCCATCGCTACTACGCCGATGTCGCCGCCGCCCTGGCCGACTGCACCGACATCGACCGTCTCTACCTCAAGGATCCCGGCGGGCTGCTGACCGTCGACGCGGTGCGCGAGCTCGCCCCGCCGCTATTGACGGCCGCCCGCGGCCGCCCGCTTGAGCTCCACAGTCACTGCACGATCGGGCTAGCGCCCCAGGTCTATTTGGAGGGGGTACGGGCCGGCTTTGACACCGTCCACACCGCGTCGGGCGCGCTGGGGCGCGGCACCTCCCAACCCGAGGCGCTGAGCACCGCGCGCAACCTCGAGGCGTCGGGCTACGCGCACGGACTCGACCTGATGCAGCAGGCGATCGTCTCGGCCCACTTCGACGAGCTGGCCGCCGCCAAGGGCCTCCCAGCCGGCGCGGCGCGGGAGTTCGACGCCGCCTACTACCGCCATCAGCTCCCGGGCGGGATGGTCACGACCACGCGGCGGATGCTCGAGGAGCTCCGCCGTCCCGAGCTGTTCGACGCCGTGCTCGAGGAGGTGACGCGAGTGCGCGCCGAGATGGGCTACCCGATCATCGTCACCCCGGTGTCGCAGTTCATCGCCAGCCAGGCCGCGCGCAACGTGATCGACGGCGAGCGCTGGAGCAACGTCTCCGATGAAACCGTCCGCTACTTCCTCGGACACTACGGAGACCCTCCGGCTCCGGTCGATCCCGAGATCGCCGACCGCGTCCTAGCACGCCCGCAGGCCTCCGGCCTGGCCGATCTGGAGCCGCTCAGCCTGCACGGCGCCCGCGAGCGCTTCGGCCGCCGGATCTCCGAGGAGGAACTGCTACTGCGATTGACGATGCCCGAGGAGCAGGTCGACGCCATGGTCGCCGCCCGCGACGGGGACGCCGGGCCGCCGCTCCCGGCCGCGCGGCCGGGTCGCTCGCCGCTGATCAACCTCCTGCAGGAGCTCGAGCGCCGTCCCGCGCTCACCAGCGTGGCGATCGAGACCGACAGCGACCGCGTGATGTGGCGCCGTGCTTGACGGCCCGTCGCTTCACGACGTCCGCGGATTCGTCTTCGACATCGACGGGACCCTGCTGCATCGCGGTCCCGACGGCCGCGGCCGTCCGCAGCCCGGCGCCGTGGAGGTGCTCGAGCGGATTCGAAGCAGCGGAAGGCGGCTGGTGCTGTTCACCAACGGCAGCCACGTTCCTTCGGCGGCGATCGCCCGCGGACTGCGTGAGGACGGCCTCCCCGTCGCCGACGAGGAGCTGCTGACCCCGGTCGACAGCGCGACCACCTTCCTGGCGCGCCGCCACGCCGGCCGACCGGTGCTTCTGTTCGCCTCGGACTCGGTGCGCGACCACATGGCCACAGCCGGGATCCCCATCGCCCAGGACGAGGACGCCGAGGTGGTCTTCGTCGCCCACCGTCAGGAGGTGGAGATGGGCGAGCTGGAGCGCGCGGCGCGCGCCGTGACGCGCGGCGCCCCGCTGTTCACCGCCAGCTACGTGCGGGGCTACTCCGGCGCCAACGGCATCATTTACAGTCGCGGCGCCATGATCACCGCCGCCATCGCCAAGGTCACGGGCGCGCGCCCCAGAGTGCTCGGCAAGCCGTCGCGGCCCGCGGTGGCCGAGGTTGGGGCCCGGCTCGGAGTCCCGACGCGTGAGCTCGCGGTGATCGGCGACGATCTGGGCATGGACATCGCCCTCGGGCGCATGGGAGGCTCCAAGACCGTGCTCGTGCGCAGCGGGATCAGCGGCGCGATCGATCTGACGACCGTTCCCGAGCACCGCCGGCCCGATGCGGTGGTCGATGGGGTCGCGGACCTGCTGGGGCGGCTCTAGTGACGACGGCTGGCGATCGACTGAGCCGCGGGCTGGGCAGATGATCGGCGACATCCTCTGGACGCCGCCGGCCGATCTGGCGCAGAGCACGGAGATCGGCCGCTTCATGGGCTGGCTGCGCGACCATCGGCGCCGCGAGTTCGGGTCCTACGAGGAGCTATGGCAGTGGTCGGTCGACGACCTGGAGGGATTCTGGAGCGCGGTCGCCGACTTCTACGCGCTCCGCTTCCATGCGCCCTACGAGCGCGTGCTGGGCGCCAGCTCGATGCCCAGGGCCGAGTGGTTCCCGGGCGCCCGGCTCAACTACGCCGAGCATCTGGTCGGCCTCCCGGAGGACGCAGACCAAATAGCGGTGCTGTCGGAGTCACAGACCCGCCCACCGTTGCAGCTCACCTTCGGCGAGCTGCGTGACCAGGCTGCCCGGGCCCGAGCCGGTCTGCAACGACTCGGCGTGGGCCCCGGTGACCGGGTCGTCGCCTACCTCCCCAACATCCCCGAGACCCTGATCGCGTTCATCGCCACCGCCAGCCTCGGGGCGATCTGGGCGGCGTGCGCGCCCGAGTTCGGCGCCCGCAGCGTCGTCGACCGCTTCGCCCAGATCGAGCCGAAGGTCATGCTCGCCGTCGGTGGCTACGGATTTCGCGACCGGTATGTCGACCGACGTGAGGAGGTGGCGGCGATCCGGGCTCGGCTTCCCACGCTGCAGGAGCTGGTGTGGGTGCCCTACGGGGAGGCGACCCTTCCCGACGCCACCAAGTGGGATGAGCTGCTGGCCGAGCCCGCGCCCCTGGAGTTCGATCCGGTCCCGTTCGATCACCCGCTGTACGTGCTGTTCTCCTCGGGCACGACCGGGCTTCCCAAGGCGATCGTCCACGGCCACGGCGGCCAGCTCATCGAGCATCACAAGAACCAGGGGCTGGGCTGGGACCTGAAGCCAGGCGGGCGGCTGCAGTGGTTCTCGACCACGGCGTGGATGATGTGGAACGCGCTGGTCTCCGGCCTCCTGCTCCGCTCCTCGATCGTGATGCTCGACGGCGATCCCGCCTGGCCCGACCTAATGACGCAGTGGCGCTTGGCGGAGCGCAACCGCCCGACCGTCATGGGCGTGGCGCCCCCGTACCTGATGGCCTGCCGCAAAGCCGGCCTGCAGCCGGGACGCGAATGCGATCTGGGCTCGATCCGGGCTCTGTGCACGGCCGGCTCGCCGCTGCCGGCGGAGGGCTACACCTACGTCTACGAGCAGCTCGGCTCCGATGTCGTGCTCATCAACGGCTCGGGCGGCACCGACGTCTG
>JBAPXO010000871.1:0-5330 GCA_049284255.1 Solirubrobacteraceae bacterium
TTCCCGATCGAGCTGCCTGGACCGGAGGCGCTCGCCACCCTCGCGGGCGAGATCGCGGAAAAGCGCGGGCCAGACCAAGGTCCGTTTGACTTGATCATCGAGATCGATCCCGGTGCTGACGTCGCACCATGGGGCGAAGCCGGGGCGACCTGGGTGCTTACCGGTTTCGGGCCCCAGCCCCGGCGAGCCGAGGTATCAGAAGTCATCGACGACGGTCCTCGGTAGGTCGCGCCTAGCTCCGGCGCCGACCGGCCTAGAACTGATCTGGCGGCGCCATCCGGTAGAAGAACGGTCCGAGACCGCCGCTGGTGATGGCGAACATCAGCTTCAGGAACTGCTCCTGAGCTCCCGCGTTCTCAAGCCCGCCCGCGTAGATCGGGTCATACCCCGCGTCTCGGATTAGCTGCTCGACAACCCCGCGGGCGTCCTCGTCTCCGCACCACAGGTTCCCCGGGCGCTCCCTCGTCGACCCGAGTCGCTCAAACAGGGTGGCGAAGTTGAGGTTGAATGACTTCGCCGTCGGGCCGCCGGTCTGTGACTTGATGAACTCGGCGTTCGATGCAAAGCCGTCGGGCGGCTCCGCACCGACCAGGTTGGTCGCGTCGATCACGGTCTTGCCCCCGAGACCTTGGATGCCAACCAGCGCCTCGTCGACCGCTGGTCCAGGGACCGCGATGAAAACCGCGTCGGCGTTCGAAACGTCGCCGCCTTCGCGACCGATCGCCGTCACCTCGTGTCCCGCTTTCGTCCAGAGTGCGCCGAGCCCACCGCCGATGTTGCCTCTACCAATGGTTGTGATCTTCATGGCTCGCAACGATAGTGAGCCGACTGGTGCTTGCCCGGCTATTCGGCGGATGACCAACCTGACGTCGCGATTCTCAGCGCGCTTGCGGACCGCGGCATCGGGGGCGTCTCCCACACCTGATGTTCCGCATAGGGCCAGGCGTACACCGGTCTACCGTCGCGGATCAGCGCGCTGAGTTCGGGCTGCTCGAGTTCCTCAGCAGACCACTCATACAGGCGCTGCAGGCGTGGGCCGATCACCGCGTAATCGAGCATCCTGCCGAAGCCGTGCTCGTCACGGAGGTAGAGCTCGAGCTCAGCCGTCAGGGGATAGCGGTGCGGGAGGACTCGGCCCAACGAGAGGAATATCCCGGCCATCCCCAGCCGGGGATCGCCCAGCAGGCGACCGAGCGCAGCCAGTGGGCCCAGGGCTAGACGGGGAGCGGCCACGAGCGCGTGGGCGTAGAGGACACGGAGCAGGACCACGTTGAGGAAGAACCGCTCGGCCCTGCCCTCCAATTCAGCCAGATCGCGATGCTCGAGGTAGGCCGCGACGATGCTCGCGTTGTGGGCCCGGTACCAGGTTCGCGCCGTCGGCTGGGCAACGAAGGCCATCCAGAGCTCAATCGTCGGCGAGGACGCCTCCCCCAGCCAGCCTCCCGACCGGGCGACGGCTTCGCACCCGTCTCGAAGCAGCCGTTCGTTCATCGCTCGCCACCACCGGCTTCCCGGCGGGTGTGCGCCGAGCGGATTGAGGACCCCGCGAGCTGTTTCCCAGTGCATGAACGACATCGCAGCGCGCCGAAACGGGAGGTGCCGGGGCGCCCGACCGGTCGGGCCGCGATACGTCGCCGCGGCGAGCTCAAGGCGCCCCGCCGGGTCATCCCGAACGGCGGCAACCTGTCTCTCGGCCCGTTGGGCAGCATCTTCCACCGGCTCGCGCACGGCCTCATAACAGCACGTGCCGTAACACAACTGCTGGCCAGCTTCGAACCGAGCCATGGAGGTTCGTTAGGCCGGGCGCGATTTGCGAGAAACCGGTTTCTCTTATGATCGGGGTAAGCGCTGGATGAGAATTCGCTCGTCCGCGCTCCTTGAGGAAAGGAACTTCATGACCTCGAAGGAGGCCACGAATCAACTTGGACGCAGCGCCGCGCCCTACCGGATCCGTTTCCCGTCAAGCGCCGACTCCGGGCTAGATCAGGATGAGGAGTGGTGTGTGGTCACGCTCGCGGACGGGACCGAGGAGCGCCTGCGCTTCCACGACTACCACGAGATCTATCCGCACCCTGGGCTCTACGAGCAGATCTTCCGTGAGAAGCTCGCCTGCTCCTCCCCGGAAATCGTCGTTGGCCTGCTCGAACGTCAGCTGAAGGCCAACGGCGCTGATGCCAGCGACCTTTCAGTGCTCGACCTCGGCGCGGGTAACGGCATGGTGGGCGAGGAGCTGAAGGGCATCGGTGCCGGCATGGTGATTGGCGTCGACATCATCGAGGAAGCCGCCGAGGCGGCCGAGCGCGACCGCTCGGGCCTGTACGACGATTACTTGGTGGAGGACTTCACCGACCTGCCAGACGCGACCGCCAAGCAGCTGCGCAGCCACAACCTGAACACGCTGGTGTGTGTAGCGGCATTGGGGTTTGGCGACATCCCGCCGCTGGCCTTCGCAACCGCGTATGACCTGCTGGGGCCCGACGGTTGGCTTGCCTTCAACATCCGCGACGAATTCCTGGAGGATGGTCGCGGCGGCTTTGCCCGGTTGATCCACGCCATGTATAAGGACCGCTGGATCGAACTGCTGGACTCCGAGCGCTATGTGCATCGGC
Source organism: Solirubrobacteraceae bacterium (assembly GCA_049284255.1). Classification (GTDB taxonomy): domain Bacteria; phylum Actinomycetota; class Thermoleophilia; order Solirubrobacterales; family Solirubrobacteraceae; genus Palsa-465. Next base: position 2,610 of record JBAPXO010000871.1, read on the forward strand.
TGTCCTCGGTCGACGGCAAGCCCCTGCACTACGTAGCGATGGTTGCGCGAAAGCTGGGGCCTGCGTCCGCCCGGGAACATGTTGAGGAGCTGGAGGCCAAGTAGGGACGGCGGTTTAAGCGTGCCGGTGGCGGCGCCGGTGAGGGGTCGGCCTTGCCTTTCGGCGGTGGAATTTCGGCGCGGCGAACCGTAGCTTCAGCGTTGCCCGGGCCAAACGGCCTGAGTGGCCTCCGGCGTTGACGGCGATGACGCTGACTGTGATTCGGTCACTCCAGCCCGACGCCGGCACGCTCAACTCTCTCCGTTGCGCGCTGACCAGCGTACGGACCCGGCGACCGCTCGTCGTTTTCGCGGTCACGAGGTATCGGGCTGCGTGTCGTGCGGTTCCGATCCGGATCAGGAACTCTCGCCCGCGGTGGCTGAGGCGAACGCGCGCGCGCCCGGGCCGCTGCGGAGCAGGAGCCCGATAGCTGGCGATGAGCTCGGTGCGTGGGACGACGCCCGATCCGCTCAGTAGGGCGACGATGTTCCGCGCGCCGGCAGGGCCCGCCTCGGGCACGAATCTCAGCGTGCCGCGCGCGTGCTTGGCAGAGCCGATCACGCCGATCAACCGACCGTGGCGGTACTCGGCGAACTGTACGGTCAGTCCGGGGTGAAGCGTTGCCGTGTAGTGCAGGGTGCGGCGATCTCGTGATCCCGTGACGCGACCCGTCACCTTGGGCGACGCGTACCCCCGGCCGGCTGCGACCGCGGCGATGGGGCTAGATCCGGCGGCGGCGGACACGTGCCATGTGCCGGCGGCGGGATGCCGGATCGCGACCGCCGTCAGGTGCCCAGCAGGCAACGCCAGTGCGATCGCCGCGGCATGTCTGTCGGTCAGCGACGGGACAACGGTTTGGCCGCTGGGCGAGGTGAGGATCACGCTCGGCGCTCCGGTGCTGCCCTGGACGTCCAGTTCCTCTGTATCGCTGCCCGGAACGACGGGGAAGTCGTCCGCATTCGCAGCCCGCGCTTGGGCGACACCGGCGGAAGCCAAGTCGCTGTCACAGTCGGTCAGCGACACCGTGGGCGGGCCGTTGAAGCGGAAGATGAATCCCGCCGAGACCGACGCCGGACCGACGCCCTCGCTTTGGCATGCGCCGAAGCCCGAGTCGTTGAATGGGATCACCTTGCTCGCGATGGTGATTCCGAAGACCGAGAATTCTCCGTCTAGCTGCCCGGACACGGTGCCAGCGCCCAGCGCCGCGGCGGCATCGACGCGGCCGGCGAGCGTGACGCCGAAGCCATCGAAGCCGAGCTGGCCTGCCTCGCTGAAGTCGCCGTCAGTCGTGAATGTGGCAACCGCGTTGGTGAGCGGAAGCAGGCCGTAGAGCGAACCGTCACCGCTCACAGTCATCGTCGAGGGGTTTCCGAAATCGACGTGGAAAGTGCCGGTGGCCTCCAGCGCGTAGGTGTGGTCGCCCTTGGGGTTGGCTCCCATCTCCGCCTGGCCCGAGAAGCTCCGAGGCGGATGCAGATCTACCGCGGCATCGAAGTCCGTCAGATCGGCGTTGGAGTGGATCGGGGTGCCGGGGTATGGCGCGGCGGTGAAGCCACCGGACGTGAACTCTCCGTGATCGAAGGCAATCCGTGCGCCGTCAACGTCCAGCCCGGACGCGCCGGCGCCGGGTTGGGTCTGCAGCTCGGTCGTCCCCGACCACTGCTGCGCTGGTCCGTCCCAGTCGATCGAGGCGTGGGACGCTTCAAGGCCCGGAAAGATCATGTCGGGAATCGTCATGTGCAGCGAAGCCGGCTCTAGATCATCGGTCGAGTTCGCGGCCAGCGTGGCCGATCCGGTCACTCCCAGGTAGGCCGGGAGCTGCAATGCGACCGGGATCGTTACCGACTCCTTGCCCAGGATCACGTCCGGCGTGCCAAGGGCCTCAAAGCCCAGAACGTTGGCATGAAAGCCACTCATGGGCAGCGGGAACAGGAGATCTCCCGGGTTGTCGTGTGAACCGAGATAGGCGTGCAGCGTGCCATCCCAAATTTTGATGTCGGGCACGCCGGGGTGCTGCAGCAGGATGCTGACGGTGCCGTGCACGCTGTCGATCGTGTGCTTGCGAGGATCGATCACGATCGCCGTGCCTGGGGCATCAGGGCGCAGCTCGAGTCCGTTGACGTGCACGCCCCCGTAGGCGATCGCCGCGCTGCCTGTCGGATCGTCGGGATCGCGAAGGAAGCAGCCCGAGTCCACGTGCGCGTGTACCGCGCCAAATCGAACGTCGAGGCAGCCCGCTTCGCCGGGCGTCGTCCCGGCGCTCAGTTGCCCGAGACCCTTCTGACCCGTTGATCCGGAGCGGCCGAACGGGACGGCGACGATCTGACCGCCGATGCTGAAAGCGCCGAGCTCGTTGCCATCGTGAATCGAGCCGTGGACGAAGACCGCGACGCCGCCCCCGTCAGGCGCCAGGGCGGTCTCCAGGCCCGCGATCCCGTCGTGGCTGCCGACGTGGTAGATCTCACGCGGAGCGGTCCAGTGCCGCCCGTTGCGCGAGGTGCGGATGAAGAGCCGGTTGAACGTCTGCCCGTTGGCGGGCTTGGACTCATAGGCGGCCACCAGTCCGCCGTTGGCGTCCTCGGCGAGCTGGTTGTCTTGACTGTTCAGGATCTCGGGGAAGATCCCCATCTCAGGGCCCGAGCGCTGACCGTTGACGAGCTTGACCACGACCGCGTGTTTGGT
>JBAPXO010000872.1:0-3262 GCA_049284255.1 Solirubrobacteraceae bacterium
GGTCATGGTCGGCGGCGACGCCTCGTCGTCGGCCGGGACGCCGAAGTCGCGGCCGCAGCCCCCGCAGAACCGCGTGCTCGTGGTCCGCGCCCGCCCGCAATCAGGACAGAAGGTCATGCGCATTCCCCATCTATCTCAGCCCTATTACGCATGAGTTCATGATTATGATTTAGTAGTAATGCTACCCCGGAAAGCATGGCGAGGACAGCGCTCGTTGACCGTCGAAGCAACTGCGTGGGGGAGATTGTTGATGAATGACGATGTGCGTTTTGCCGAGATCGAGTTGGTACAGGAGCACATCCTTGACGCGCTTGTCCGGACTAACCCGCCGACCACGCTATCGGAGAAGGAGCAAGACAACCTGCTCGCGCAGGCGTGCTCCGAGGCGTGCGGAATACTCGATCGCTGGGTCAAGAGCACCACCTGGAAAGAGCTCCGGCCGAAGAAACACGGGCCGATCGCTGACGTTATTCCGGATTGGCAGGCAATCCGGCCGTTCCTCGCCCCGCTCGGCGTGGCGCTTGGCCGGATGAGCGAGCGTCGGCCGTCGGCGCCCGGGATTGCGGAGATCGGCGAGCCCGAGAAATACATCGACAAGCTAGTCACGCAGACCGAATCGACGAGCCGGCGTCACCCGAAGTTTGACCGAACGGACCTGTACGACGACGCGGCGCAAAGGATCGAGACTTTGCGATCGAGCGTCTGCTCGATAGCAGGCGACTTCGCGAAAGACATCAAGAAGAGCCGGTCACGGCTCCGCGCGGCCGCCCGCTCCGCCCTCAAGAAGGTGGGGCTCTTCCTGGTGTCCGCGGCTCTCATCTCCGCCGGCGTGACCACGACCGCAGCCGCGCATGACATGTCCGCCGCAGCGCACGAGGCGGTCTCGGTTGTCTTCGTGCACCAGGCGGCGCATGCCGCGCAGCCGACCGTCCGGGTCGGCTCGGCCCAGGTCGGGCCGCAGCTCGGCCCGCGCGTGGGCTAGCGGGCCTGGACCCGGTTGTCGACCCGTCCGCGAAACTCGGCGAACTGCAGCAGGAACGGCGCCTCCAGCGGCACCAACGCGATGCACTGGCCCCTCTGCAGGCCGGACAGGTGCCAGTCCTCGATCACGTTCCCGTCGACGACGGTCTGCCGCACCCCTTCGTGCCGGACCGGCGCGTAGGTGGAGATCTGTTTGCGGTTGCTGCCGTACCGCTCCCTGACCAGGTCGCGGCTGACCTTGTCGGCCAGCCGGAACGCCAGCACGGTGCCGAAGCCGGACAGGATGCTCTCCCCGGCCCCGCCCGGGTACCCGTGGAAGACCTGGTTCACGTTCTGCGTCGCGACCAGGAACCGGAGCCCGAGCTCGCGGCCGAAGTTGATGCCATCGCCAACGTGCGAAAGCCGGGGGAGCAGCGCGAACTCATCGAGGATGAAGTAGAAGCTGTCCGGCACCTTCGCCATCGTCTGCAGCCGCTCCCGGCCGAAGCCGAGCGCCCCCTTCATCGCCAGGTCCATCAGCACCCGGTAGACCGGCAGCAGGCCGCTGCCGACGGAGATGTCGTACTCGATGAACAGCGCCCGGCCGCCCCGGCGGCGGACGAAGTCGCGGACCGAGAAGTCGCCCGGCTCGCGGAAGATGCCGGAGAACGCCTTCCGCAGCGTGGGCTGCAGGAACGCGAGGATCGACTGGACCTGCTGCTCGCCCCCCTCCAGGTAGCGGGCGGTTCCGGCCAGCGCCTCGCTGCCCTCAAGCAGATCGAGCATCTCCTCGGCCGAGCCCTCCAGCCTCGTCCGCAGATCCGCATTGGACGGCATCGTTTCCGGCGACGAGTTCGCCGCCATCAGCTCCATCACCCCGGCGAAGACGTCCCTGGCGGCGGACGCGAAGAACATGTTCTGCGCGGCCGACTCCAGGTCGTCGCTGAAGATCGTCGAGGCAATCTCGAACGCGTCCTCGGTCCGCTGCCGAGGATCGTCCGACAGGTCACGGAAGACATTCCACACGACGCCGCCGCGTTCGGCGGCGCCAGCGGTGGATATGACGGCATCGCCCGGCCGGTAGAAGTTCCTGAGGAAGTCTCCCTTCGAGTCGAAGAAGACGAACAGGTCATCGGCCGCGTTCTTGTCCCTGAACCGCTTGATCAGGTGCTTCATGGCGTTGGTCTTGCCGGTGCCGATCCCGCCAAGAAACAAGATGTTCGTCTCGATGAGCTTGTCGAACGAGAACCGGTCGGGCGGCTCCCGCCGCAGCTGCATTCCCTCGAGAATGGTGATCGTGCTGTGCTCGGTGCCGGGCGCGCCCACGCTGCCGTTGGGCGGGCTCACTGGGCCCTGGCCGCTCCGACCGCGCCGACCGGGACGGCGATGTTCCAGTCCGGGTAGGCCATCGTGCCCCGCGTCTGCAGGTCGATGATGAGCGCGCCGAGTTCGTGCAGGAGGTCGTTGGCGTCGTCGCCTGGGTCTCCCGCCATGACGTCGAACGCGGTGTAGGAGCGGAGGAAGATGGCGATCGGGAGGATGAGCAGCCGCCCCATGGTGTCGAGGAATCCGCGTTCTTGCGGATCGTGCCCGAACACGATGGGACTGACGCCGATCTCCCGCGAGTTGATCGCGACCCCGACGTCGCCGCGACGACGGGCGTCCCTGACCAGCGCCATGATCAGGAGCGCGGTGATGATCCCGAACAAGACCGTCAGCGGAAGCACCAGCGTGAGCAGGGTGCCGAGGGTCGCGATGCCGAAGGCCAGGGTCAGCACGACCAGCCCGAGGCTGAGCCGCCGCGACACGTTCGCCGAGAGCCCACTGATGTCCTCGAGCTTGGTCTGCTGGAACACCGCGCTCGCCTTCTGCGTGCCGCGCGGATAGACCTGGGCGTAAAAGACCACCCGGGCATCGGTGACGTAGAGGGTGCCGTGACCGCGCTGGCGCTTGAATAGGCCGGGTCGCAGCACGACGGCGTCATAGGCCTTGAGAATTTGCTCGCCGTACGCGAGGCGGAAATTCAGCGGTCGCGGAGTTGCCATCGGGCCCGGCGGCGGAAGGAGCCGGTTAGAAACGACCGGCCGCTCGGCCGTATGCGCCGCTCCGGGATAACCGGAGTAACTCGTATGGCTGTCGTCGCCGGTCCCGGTATCGGTTGGCGACGTCTGCACAAACATTGAGTCAACGCTAACCGGTTCCTCGGCCGGGGCGATGAGCGCGCCACAGCTCTCGCAGAACTTGTTTGATGGATCTTGTTGTCTTCCGCACGACGGGCAATCCATTGGTCCCTCCCCATGGG
>JBAPXO010000873.1:0-4871 GCA_049284255.1 Solirubrobacteraceae bacterium
GCCCTGGCGGGCGGGGCGGCCAGTCTCGCGGTCGCCAGCGTGGACGAGGCCGCGGAGCTGCGGGCGGCCGGCCTGGAGGTGCCGATACTGGTCATGGGGGCGATCAGCTTGCAGGAGCTGCCCGTCGCCGTGGCCGCGGGTGCCGAGGTGGTGGCCTGGGACGAGCGCTTCGTCGCCGATCTCGACGCCCTCGCTGATGGGGCGTCGCCGCTGAAGGTCCACGTCAAGCTTGATACCGGGATGGGCCGGCTGGGGACCCGCGCTCAGGACGAGGCCCTGACGGTGGCCGAGGCGGTGCGCGAGCGAGCCCCGCGACTCGAGCTCGTCGGCGCCATGACGCATTTCGCCACCGCCGACGGCGACCAGGAATTCGTCGCCGAGCAGCTCCGTGCCTTCGAGCCCTTCGCGGCACGCATGCGCCGATCGGGCGCGATCGTCGTTCACGCCGCCAACAGCGCCGCGACCCTGGGCGAGCCCGCCAGCCACTTCGACATGGTCCGCTGCGGAATCGCTCTGTACGGCTGTGATCCCTTCAACCACGGGCCCGACGCCGCGGGTCTGGAGCCGGCGCTCGAGCTGACCTCCTACGTCGCCGCGGTCAAACTCGCCCGCCCCGGGGAGAGCGCCGGCTACGGGCGGCGCTTCATCGCTCAGCGTGACACGTGGATCGCCACGCTGCCGATCGGATATGCCGACGGCATCCGGCGCTCGCTGTCTGACAACTGCGACGTGCTGATCGACGGACACCGCTACCCCCTCGTGGGGACCGTGAGCATGGACAACGTGACGGTTGACCTCGGTCCCGAGCACCGCGTGCCCGTGGGCGCGGCCGCCGTCCTGATCGGCCGTTCGGGCAACGAGCGCCAGACCGTCGAGGATCTCGCCAACCGGATCGACACCATCGCCCACGAGATCCTGTGCGGCATCTCCGCCCGGGTGCCACGCAGCTACCACCGCGACGGAGAGCCGTGGACGTGACCGATCCGCTCGCCGCCCTGGCCGGCATCTCCGCGCGCGCGTGGCTCGTCGGCGGCGCCGTTCGCGACCGCCTCCTCGGTCGCGAAACCTCCGATTACGACGTCGTCGTCGACGGCGCCGTCGAGGCGGTGGCGCGGGAACTTGGCCGGACCGCCCGTGGGCACGCATTCGAGCTCTCCGGGGCCTTCGGAACCTGGCGCGTCGTGGCGCACGATCGCAGCTGGCAGCTCGATCTCCTGGCCCTCGAGGTTGGCTCGATTGAGCAGGACCTGGCTCGTCGCGACCTGACCGTCAACGCGATCGCCCTGGAGCTGGCGAGCGGTGTCTACGTCGATCCCTTCGAGGGTCGCCGGGACCTCAGCGAGCGGAGGCTGCGCATGGTCTCGACCGACTCGTTCGCCGCCGACCCCCTGCGGACGCTGCGCCTCGCGCGGCTGGGCTGCGAACTGGACTTCGACCCCGAGCCGGCGACGCTCGCCGCGGCGCGCGTCAGCGCTCCCGGGCTTCACGAGGTGGCTTCCGAGCGCGTGTTCGCCGAGCTCAAGCGCGTCATCGCCGCCGACCGCGCGATCGCCGGGCTGGAGCTCATGGACGCCACGGGCGCGACCGAGGTCGTGCTCCCCGAGCTCACCGCTCTGCGCGGCGTCGCCCAGAGCCGCTTTCACCACCTCGACGTCTTCGATCACACCCGCGCTGTGCTGGCCCAGACGATCGCCCTGGAGCGTGATCCGTCGCCGGCGTGCGAAGGTCCTGAGCAGGTGACGGCGCTGCGCGAGCGGCTGGCCGCGCCCCTGGCCAACGAGCTCACGCGCGGTCAGGCACTGCGCTTCGGCGCGCTCCTGCATGACATCGCCAAGCCCGACACCCGGGCGGTCGGCAGCCAGGGCCGGGTCACGTTCATGGGTCACGACGAGGCCGGGGCGGAGCTGGGATCAGAGATCCTGCGCCGGTTGCGAACGAGCGAACGGTTGCGCGAATACGTGGCCGCCCTCACCCGGAACCACCTGCGGCTGGGTTTCCTGGTGCACTCGATGCCCCTCTCGCGAAGGGAAATCTATGACTACCTGCTGGCCTGCTCGCCCGTCAGCGTCGAGGTCACGCTGCTCAGCGTCGCCGATCGCCTGGCCACTCGCGGCGACAACAGCGAGCAGGCGATCGCCAAGCATCTGGAGCTCGCGCGCCAGTTGATGGGGGAGGCCCTGGCCTGGGTCCAGGATCCCCCCCGCCCGCCGCTGCGGGGCGACGAGCTGGTGCAGGCGCTTGGGATCAAGCCCGGCCCGGCGATCGGCGGACTGCTGCGCGAGCTCGAGGCCGAGAGCTTCAGCGGGGAGCTTGCGACCCGCGAGCAGGCGATCGAGCGCGCGCGGCAGCTGATCGAGCAGCACGGATGAGCAAGCCCTGAGTAAGCTGCCGACGATGCGCGATCCCGACTGCATCTTCTGCAAGATCGTCGCCGGCGAGCTGCCGTCCCAGCGCATCGCCGACGACGCGCGGACGGTGGCGTTCATGGACATCAGCCCGGCGACGCGCGGTCATGTCCTCGTCGTGCCCAAGGAGCACGCCACCGATCTGCTCGAGATCGATCCCGAGGATTTGGCTGCCACCGTCGCAAGCGCGCAGCGCGTGGCCGCCAAGGTCAAGGACGTGCTCGGCGCCGACGGGGTGAACCTGCTCAACTCGTGCGGTTCGGCTGCCTGGCAGACGGTGTTTCACTTCCACATCCACGTCATTCCCCGGTACGCCGACGACCCGCTCAAGCTGCCGTGGGTCCCGGAGGCCGGGGATCCGGACGAGATCGCCGCCACGGCAGCCCAGCTCCGATGAGCCCAGCCCAGCCCGTGACGATCGACCGCGACGGCGGGCTGGCGATCGTGACCTTCGACTCGCCCCCGTTGAACCTATTTGATCGCGCGCTCGGGCAGGGCCTGTCCCAAGCGGTGGCCGAGCTTGAGGCTGAGCCGCCGCGGGCAGTTCTCTTCCGTGCCGAGGGGCGGGTGGTGAGCGGTGGGGTGGACGTCTCGGTATTCGCCGCCCTGTCGGGTCCCGAAGAGGCCACCGCGATGTTCGAGGAGCTCGTGGCGGTGGCGCGAAGCGTCGATCGGCTCCCCTGCCCGACGGTGTTCGCCGCTCATGCCCTGTGCCTGACCTGGGCGTTTGAGCTCGCGCTGGCCTGCGACCTGATCGTCGCCGCCGAGTCGGCCAGCTTCGGCCTGGTGGAGCGGGTGATCGGCCTGACGCCGGCGATGGGGGGAACCCAGAGGCTGGCCGAGCGGGCCGGTACCGGCCGCGCCAGGGAGTTCGTCATGGCCGGCCGTCCCTTCGCCGCGACCGAACTCGAGCGCTGGAACGTCGTCAATCGCGTGCTCGCAGACGAGAACTTCGATGCCATGGCGCGCCAGCTCGCCCACGAGCTCGCGGATGGGCCCACGCTTGCCCATGCCGCTACCAAGCAGGTCCTCCGCGATTACCTGGAGGGCGGCGTCGAGCTGGCCAACGAGCGAGTCCCCGGGGTGGCCGGAGATCTGTTCGCCACCGAGGACCTGCAGGCCGCAGTACGCTCATTTCTGGACCAAGGGCCGGGCCGGGCGTCGTTCCAAGGGCGCTGACGCCCTCCCGAACGCGCGGGATCTCGCTGTGCTTGATACGTTTCCGGCGTTCCGGTCGGGGCTCCCACAGCGCCGGGCCGGTGGTAAAGCGAGTTGCGCCGAAGGGAAGCTCATGGCAAGCGGAACGGTCAAGTGGTTCAGCGACGACAAGGGATTCGGGTTCATCACCCCCGATGACGGTGGTCGCGACCTGTTTGTTCACTTCACGGGCATCAACGGCGACGGCTACCGCTCGCTCCCTGAGGGCTCCAAGGTCTCCTATGAGGAGGAGGCCGGCCCGAAGGGACCCAAAGCGGTGAACGTCACTAAGCTCTAGAGCCCCCGACCACCAAAGAGCTGCCCTGCCGGGCCTGATCTGCGGGTGAAGACCAGCCGCCGCAGGCGCTGCTGGGCTTGGAGGCGGGCGCAACTGCCGTCCGTGGGCGGTGTTCAATGAGAATGACCATGAAACGCTTCTCCCTGTTGACTGTCGCTATCGCTGCCGCGCTGGCGGTGTGTTCGGCCTCCGCGTCGGCCTCGATCGTCGAGATTGGCCAGACCAAGACACCGCTCGCCGCGCCGGCCTGTCCCAAAGGCACCTCGCCCGCCCAGTGCTTCATAATCCTCACGCGGACCACCGCCGTCCAGTCGGTGTCCGACGGCGTCACCAACCCCACCAAGGTCAAGAAGGCGGGCTGGATCGTCTCCTTCACGGTCGGGCTCTCCAACCTCTCGAGCAATGCCAAGACCGAGCGCAGCTTCCTGCACACGCTCGACACGGGTTACGGCGGCACCCCACAGCTCGCGCTGACGGTCCTCAAGCCCGGTCCGAAGAACCGGTACACGGTCGCTGCTCAGAGCCAGACCTTCCACCTGCTCCCGTTCCTGGGACAGGTCCTCCAGGAGCCACTGGCGCTGCCTCCCAACTTCACCGCCTTCACGGCGCTTCCGGTCAAGGCCGGCGAGGTCATCGGCGTGACCGTTCCCACCTGGGCGCCGGTGCTCTCCTACAACCTCAGCACGAGCAAGTTCGCATACCGCCAGAGCCGGATGGCCAACTGCAAGAACTCCGCCGGCGAGCAGACCGCCCAAACCTCGATCGGGGCCAGCACCCGGTACCTGTGCAACTACACGGGGACGCGCGTCGAGTACAGCGCGACCGAGGTGGTCAACCAGCCGTACCCCAAGACCTACGTGCACGACACACGCACGCCCTGACGATCCGGCAGGCACCCGTGATCTAGCAGGCCCCCGGGTTCTGCTGGCAGAACGCCGAGCCCACGCCCGCGCCCCCGCTGGCCGCACCGC
>JBAPXO010000874.1:0-3583 GCA_049284255.1 Solirubrobacteraceae bacterium
GCTGCATTCTTGGCACAGCCCGCAAGTTCGACGCCGGTGACGTCGGTGGTCGTGCAGACGTCGAGCTTGGCCGCCATCAGGACGTCGGCCAGCTGGCGGGCAAAGCCGCGGTCGATCGAGGCCAGGACCACCGACGCGCCGCACTCCAGCACTTCGGCCGCGTGCGCGGGACCGCCGAGGACGGCGACCGCTCGGGCGCTGCAACGCTCCGCAGCAAACGCCGAGGGCAGCGTGCCCAGCGGCGGGACCAGGCCCTTGGAGACCACGAGCACGCCGACGCGGCGCGGGATCCGGCCACCGTGGGCGGCCAGGACCCCGGGCAGTGCCTTGGCCGGCACCGCGAAGCACACGACGTCGTGGCCCTCCGGGCTTATCTCGGAGGCTCGGAGCACCCGCACGGCGTCGGGCAGGTGGGCCCCCGGCAGGTAGCGAGCGTTCTCGCGCTCGGAGCGCAGCGCCTGCGCCTGCTCGGCGGTCCGGCAACCGAGATCGACCTCGAGGCCCGCCCGTGCCATGCAGACGGCGAGGCTCGTGCCCCACGTGCCGGCCCCGATGATCGCCACCCTTCGAACGGGCGCCAGGCCCCCCAGCCACTCCCACTGAAGCATCACGCATGGCCAGATCCGCTCGGTCACGGCGCGCGCCAGCTCGGGAGAGGGCTCCTGGACGTGCGGGAACTGCAGCGGGCGACCGGCCCGGATGCGCACCTTATGAGGGCGGATGCGCCAGCCACGGCGGATCGTCTCGGTCCCGATCACGGCCACGGGGACCACGGGTGCGCCGGTCTCGAGCGCCAGACGACCGACGCCGCGCTTGGGCTTGCCGAGCGCTCCGGGGCGGATCCGCGTGCCCTCGGGGAAGATCAGGACGATGTCGCCGCGCGCCAGGATCGCCTTGGCGGTGGCGATCGACTCGGTGTCGCTGGCTCCCCGGTCGACGGGGAAAGCACCGAGGGCATTGAGGAACCACCCCTGCCAGCGCTTCCGAAAGAGCTCTTTCTTGGCCACGTAATACATCGGGCGCCGAGCCATGCAGGCGATCACGAATGGATCCAGGAAGCTGCGATGGTTGGCGGCGACGATCACCGGGCCGCTGGTCGGGATGTGCTCGCGCCCGATCCGCTTGAGCCGGAAGTAGACGAGGAAGAAGGGCTGAAACAGCCCGCGGACGATCACATACATGATCGGATTGACTCCGCTCTCCCGCGCGCGCTTATGTAGGCGATCGTGATCCACCGCACATGGCTTACCCGCGGGAGGGCGGGGCGTTACAGTTGCGGTGAGTGAGTCCTGGTCTTGATCCCGCGCGCACCCTCCGGGGCGCACTCAGCGGCGCTGTGGCGGCCGCCGTCTGGGGGTTGACCCAGCCGCTGGACAAGCTCGCCTTCAACTCGGCCTACGACGATGTCGAGCTGCTGGGCAAGTCGGTGGTTCGCGGCGACGGCTGGTACGCGGTCGGGTTCGGGATGCACATGCTCAACGGCGCACTCTTCGGAGCTGTCTACGCCAACGTCGCGCCCGTGATACCGATCGCAGCTCCACTTCGCGGTCCGGCGGCGGCGCTGGCCGAGCACGTCGCGATGTGGCCGCTGGGGGCGGTTGCCGATCGCCTGCACCCGGCCCGCGACGAGCTCCCCACCCTGCGCGGCAACCGCGCCGCATTCGTGCAGTCGACATGGCGTCACCTTCTGTTCGGTGTGGTGCTCGGCGAGCTCGAGCGTCGCGTCAACGCCGAACCCGAGTCCGACGCGCCTGAGCCCGAGGCCGACTACTCGAGCAACGGCCATGGCTCGCTCGAGCATGCCGTCTCGGTCCACCAGACCCCCTGACCGGCCCGCGGCCGCGAGCCTTTGGCGGGGATTGGGGTGCGCGCGCTCATAACCGGAGCCTCGGGCTTCGCCGGGGCGTGGCTGTGCCGGGCGTGTGTCGCCGCGGGCGACGAGGTGTTCGCCCTCTCGCGCCACGGGCCGGCGCCCGAGGGCGTCGAGCGGACGGTTTCGGTTGACCTGCGTGACGCCGGTGCCGTCGCCGGCCTGCTGCGCGCCGCGCGTCCCGAGGTCATCTATCACCTGGCGGCGCTCAGCTCAGTCGGACGCTCATGGGAGGAGCCGGCGCGGACCATGGAGGAGAACGTACAGAGCGCGGTAAGCCTGCTGGAGGGGATGCGCCATCAGACCCCCGACGCCCGCGTCGTGTGGGTCAGCTCGTGCGAGGTGTACGGAGAGCCGGAGAAACTGCCGATCCCCGAGGACGCCCCGCTGCGTCCCGCCAATCCATACGCCGTCTCCAAGACGAGCGCCGAGATGCTGGCAGCGGTTTATGCCCAGTCATACGGGATACCGATCATCCGTGCCCGACCCTTCAGCCACGCCGGCCCCGGCCAGAGGCCGATCTTCCTGCTCTCCTCGCTCGCGCGCCAAGCGGCCGCCGGGCAGCTGGCAGGCGATGCCGAGCTGCGCATCGTGACCGGCAATCCGAGCACCCGACGCGACTTCACTGATGTGCGTGACGTCGCCCGCGCCTATCGAATGCTCGCCGGTGCGGCGCCAGGCGTCTACAACGTCAGCTCCGGCCGGTCGCTCTCGGCTGCCGACCAGGTTGCTGTGCTGGGCGAGCTGATCGCGCCGGTGAAGGTCGAGCACATCGTCGATCCCGCACGCGTGCGCGCACATGAGGTCAGCGACCTGCGCGGCGACCACTCCCTGCTCACGGCGACGACCGGCTGGGAACCCACGATTCCATTTCGCCAGACGATGGCCGACACGGTCGAGTTTTGGCGCCGCGAGCTCGTTCGCGACCATGGTGGATCGAAGGAGTAGGTTCCCGGCATGAGCGTCTCCGCTTCCGATTCCGCTCGCCCCATCCATCGCGTCGTGGTGGTGGGCGGCGGCTTCGGCGGGCTGCGCGCGGTGCAGGGTCTGCGGGGCGCCCCGGTCCAGGTGACGCTCATCGACCGGCGCAACTTCCACCTCTTTCAGCCGCTCAGCTATCAGGTGGCGACGGGAGCGCTCTCCACGGCCGACATCTGCTACCCGCTGCGCTCGATTTTCAGATCGGCGGCCAACGTGCGAGTACTGATGGCCGAGGCCTCAAGCTTTGACCTTGAGCGCCGCGAGATCTCGCTCTCGGTCCGCCATACCGACGCCTACCCCTCGACGATCACCTACGACACCCTGATCGTGGCCGCGGGCTCGAGCTACTCGTATTTCGGCCACGAGGATTGGCGCGAGTATGCGGCGGAGGTCAAGTCGCTCGAGAGCGCGAGCGTGGTTCGCTCGCGGATCCTCGCCGCCTTCGAGCGCGCCGAGCTGGCGACCGCGGCCCGCGAGCGCGACGCCGAATTGACGTTCGTTGTCGTCGGCGGTGGCCCCACCGGAGTCGAGATGGCCGGACAGATCGGGGAGCTGGCCGGCGACACCCTGCGCCACGACTTTCGCTCCATCGACTCGGCCTCAGCCCGAGTGTTGCTGGTCGAGACCGGAGATCGACTACTGGCCGGCTTCCCCAAGTCGCTGGCCGAGAAGGCCCAGAAGGCGCTCGAGCAACTTGGTGTCACTACCTCTCTGAAGCACACCGTGATCGAC
>JBAPXO010000875.1:0-1947 GCA_049284255.1 Solirubrobacteraceae bacterium
CGCCAAAGCGCGCGCCGGCGGCGTCGATCTCGAGCGGGAGACCATTCTCCCCCTCAAACACGGCGTCGGGATCGATGCCCACGGCATCGGCGAGCTGAGCGTGCAGGCGGATCCGCTTGTGGTCGCCGTGAATCGGCAGCACGTAGCGCGGGCGCACGAGGTTGAGCATCAGCTTGAGCTCCTCGGCGTATCCGTGACCGGAGGCGTGGATGGGCGCCTCCCGCGGGGTGATCACGTTGCAGCCGATGTGGTACAGCCGATCGACGGTTTCATTGACGGCTCGCTCGTTGCCGGGTATCGGGGTCGCTGAGAAGACCACGGTGTCGCCGTCGCGGAGGCTGATCTGCCGGTGGTCGTTGTAGGCCATGCGCCGCAGCGCCGAGAGCGGTTCCCCCTGGGAACCCGTGGAGATGACGACCACCTTGTGATTGGGCCAGTCCTCGACCTCGTGCGGCTGGATCATCATGCCCTCGGGAACCTCGATGTGGCCCAGAGAGCGTCCGATGTTGACGTTCTTGCGCATCGAGCGTCCCACCAGAGCCACCTTGCGCCCGAGCGACGCCGCGGCATCTACGACCTGCTGCACGCGATGGATGTTGGAGGCGAAGCTCGTGACGATGATCCGTCCCTCGGCGCGTGAGAAGACCTCCTCCAGATGCGGCCCCACCTCGCGCTCGGAAGGCGAGAATCCTGCACGGTCGGCGTTGGTGGAGTCCCCGCAGAGCAGGAGCACCCCTTCGGAGCCCAGCTCCGCCAGACGGGCGACGTCGGCGGCCTCCCCGTCGACCGGGGTCTCGTCGAACTTGTAGTCGCCGGTCACGAGCACCGTGCCCAGCTCGGTCGTGAGCGCCACCGCACACGAATCGGGGATCGAGTGCGTCATGTGGACGAGCTCGAGCTCGAAGGGACCCAGGGTCAGCCGCTCGCCGGTCGGCATGTCTTCGAGCTCGGTGTCGCGCAGCTTGTGCTCGTCGAGCTTGGAGCGCGCCATGGCGATCGACAGAGGTCCTCCGTAGACGACCGGCGAGTGCCCGCCTTCGGCGCGGCCGAGCTCTCGCAGAACCCACGGCAGCGCGCCGAGGTGATCCTCGTGGCCGTGGGTGATGACGATGGCCTCGATGTCCGCGGCGCGTTCACGCAGGTAGGCGAAGTCGGGCAGTACGAGGTCGATGCCGAGCATGTCGGTGGTCGGGAAGCGCAGGCCGGTGTCGACGACGACGATCCGCCCGTCGTATTCGACGACCGTCATGTTCTTGCCGATCTCGCCGAGTCCGCCCAGCG
Organism: Solirubrobacteraceae bacterium; assembly: GCA_049284255.1. GTDB lineage: Bacteria > Actinomycetota > Thermoleophilia > Solirubrobacterales > Solirubrobacteraceae > Palsa-465. The sequence goes on from JBAPXO010000875.1 coordinate 1,282, forward strand.
GCAGGACCCGCAGTGATGCTGGACTCACGCGGCGGTGGCGAGCATGCCGTGGCGCTCGAGCAGGGCGCGCACGGTGGCGAGCTCCTGCTCGTCGAGCTCCACGTACGGGAGGCGGGGCTTGCCGACGTCGATCCCGATCATGCCCAGGGCCGCCTTCAGGCTGCAGGCCAGCGGAGCGATCGCGAGCTCGCGGTAGACGTCGTGCAGGGCGGCGTCGATGTCGTGGCGGTTCTCGGGTTCGTCGACCATCCGGCGCATCTCGGCGCCGAAGATGTGGCTGCCCGTGAGAATCCCTCCGGGCTCGCCGAGATCGAGCACCTGCGCCAGATTGTCGTCGTTGCCCGCATAGATCATCAGCCCGTCGACGGGCGCCAGGTTGGCGGGGTTGGCCTGCTTGACCCCGACGATGTGCTCGAGCTGGGCGAGCTCGGCGAGCAGGTCGTTGGGCATGTCGGCACCCGTGCGCTGCGGGATGTTGTAGAGCAGAATGGGCAGGTCGGTGGCGCGGTCGACCTCCTGATAGTGGGCGATGATGCCGCGCCGGCTGGGCCGGTTGTAATACGGGTTTACCGAGAGCAGGCCGTCGGCTCCGAGCGCGGTCGCTCGCTCGGTGAGCGAGACGGCGTGGCGGGTGTCGTTTGAGCCGACCCCGGCGATCACCGTCGC
>JBAPXO010000876.1:0-4751 GCA_049284255.1 Solirubrobacteraceae bacterium
ATCACGATCGAGGAGGCGATCGAGGTCGTCGAGGCCCGCATCGCGCTCGAGTCGCTGGCGGCCGGCTATGCCGCGGTGCGGAGAACCGACGGTGAAGCCCGCGAGCTCTTCGCCCTCATAACCGAGATGCAGGACCTTCAGGCCAGCGGAGAGTTCCTCGAGATGTCGGCCCGAAATGGTGTGCTTCACCGTCGCGTGCTCGAGATCTCCCGGCATCACGTGGCGATCGAAATCTGCGGCCGCCTCCATTCCCAGCTCGTGCGCTTCCAGTTCCGGACGGTGCTGGCTCCCGGTCGTCCGGCACGATCGGTGGCGGAGCACCGGGCCGTGGTGAGCGCGATCAGCGAAGGTGACCGGGATGAGGCCGAGGCGGCCATGCAAACCCACCTCTCACACGTCGCCGACGTTCTCCTCGATATCGCACGTCGCGAGCGCCAGGCGTCCTGAGCCCGCGACCTGCGCGCTCTCACCGCCGGGTCTGGCTACGCAACGTCGCCCCGGCCTGCGTGAGGCCGCAGGAGTCCAGCATCGCGATGCTGTCGTGAACGATCTTGCGGACCGTCTCCCCTTGGTATATCCAGGTGGGGTTGGCGGCATAGACCGATGCCAGCTTCCGTGCCTGGGTGCTGGCGCTGGTCTCATATGACCGCAGGTCGGCGGTCCCGGGCTTGGCAAACGCGGCGACCTGATAAGCGAGTCCGCAGGCGCTTGACAGCCCGCCGAGGGAGGCGTCGAGCTTCTTGGCCTGCGCGAGCGGAGCCTGCGGCGGGGTGGCGCCGCATCCGGCGAGCGCGGCGCAGAGGATCACCACTCCGGCAGCCGATGCCAGGCGTCGGGTCATGTCAGGAGCAGCAGAGACATGGCGCCGAGGACGGCGGCACCCACGGTCCACCAGGTGATGTAGTCACCGATGTGCCCGGAATGAAGTGACCGGAATCCATTCACCGCGCCGGCCACCGGAGCGAGGATCGCCCGCGGCACCCTCGCCCCCAGCCCCGATCCGAACAGCGCCAGCCCGGCCACCGCGAACGCGCCGAGGACGGCCCCGGCCGCGTAGACGTAGTCGTAGGCCTCGATGTGGGAGGCCGGCGCCTTGGGAAGCGAGACGTTCTGCCCCCCGAGGACCCAGCGGGCATAGGCGGCGTGGTCGTGGAGGTGGTAGGCGGCGGTCTCGATGCCGGGAACGACGCCGGGAATCAGCGCGATGAAGAGTGCTGCGAGCAGCAGAACGGCGGGCACGATCACCATCAGCGGAGGCGTCCGGTCATGCGCCCCGGTCTCCTCATCGCCCTCCTCCCGAGCCTGACGCGACTGCTGATCCTGGGCCGACTGGGTACGCCCCCACCCCAGAAACACGCATCCGGTCACTCGCAGGACGGCTCCGCCGGTGAGCATCGAGGAGAACACGAACACCGCGGGAAGCCAGGGATCGTGGCCGTCGAGGGCGGCGGCGTCGAGCAGTGATTTGCCAAAGAACGCCGTCGTCAGCGGGAAGGCGGCCAGCAGCAGCCCGCCCAGGCCAAACAGCACCCCGACCAGTGGCAGCGCCCGGCCCCTGCCGTGCAGATCGAGCTCGTCGACCGAGCCGAAGCGATGCAGGAGGATGCCGACGAGCATGAACAGGCCGCCCTTGGTCAGGCCATGTCCGATCACCCACACGGCGACGCCCGCCAGCCCCGGCGCGCTGAGGAGAGCGAGTCCGCACAAAAAGACGCCGACGTGGCTGATCGTCGAGAACGCGAGTAGCCGCTTGATGTGGCGCTGGGAGATGCACATGACCGCCCCGCCGACCGCGGTCAGCACGCCGAAGACGAGCAGGATCACCCGCAGCTGGTCGGCGTGCGGGCCGATGGCACCGGCGAAGATCGTCCAGTACAGGCGGGCGATGGCGTAGACGCCGAGCTCGACCATCACGCCGGAGAACAGGACACACACCGGCGTGGGCGCGACCGAGTGGGCGTCGGCCAGCCAGAAATGCAGCGGGATCGCGGCCGCCTTGGTGAGAAAGCCCGCGAACAGCAGCACCATCGCCACGATCACCAGCGGGTCGGCGCGATGGCCGTCCAGCGCGGCGCCGATCTGGGCCATGTTGAGGGCTCCGGTGCGGGCGTACAGGAGCCCGAGCCCGAGGAACATCGCGTAGGCGGCGACGCTGTTTGAGATCGCGAAGTTGATCGCGCCTTGAATCGGCCCCTGCTCCTCGATCTTGTAGGCGGTCAGCGCGTAGGCGACCGCTCCCATGAGCTCGAAGAACACGATCAGATTGAAGAGGTCTCCGGTCAGCGAGAAGCCGGCCATCGCCGCCAGGAACAGGAGCATCAGGGCGTGGAACAGCCCGTCGATGGAGTCGAAGTACCGCCACGAATAGATGAGTGCCGCCGTCACCATGATCGCGGCGAAGGTGGCGAGCCCCGCCCCGATCGGATCGACCGAGAACGAGATCCCCACCGCCACCATGTGACTGGGCTTCCAGCCTCCCATCCAGTACGCGAAGGGATGGTGGATGGCGCGGACCATCAGCAGCGCGCACATCGTCGCAACCGCCACCCCCACGCCCGCGGCGAATATGTCGTCGAAGATCCGGGACGTCCAGCGCCGCAGCGCCACCATGAACGCCGACGCGATCAGAGGGACTACGACCGGGAGCGCCGTGATGTGAGTCATCGCAGGAGCTCGCGGCTAGCGGTTAGCGGCGCAGGATCCGCAACTCGTTCGGGTCAAGGCTTCCGAAGCGCTTGTGAGCTTGAACGGCCAGGGCCAGCAGGAGCGCGCTCACCGTGGCCTCGATCACGATGTCGGTCAGCACCAGCACCTGGACCACGGGATCGACGGTCTTGGAGCTCGCGGGGATGTCGGCGAAGATCGGGGCCGTCGCCCCGTTGCGGTAGCCGACGCCGAGCAGGACCACGTAGGTGGCCGACTGCACGACGGTCAACGAGAGGATCGTGCGCACGAGGTTGCGGCTGGAGACGATCCCGTACAGGCCGGCGATGAACAGCCACGCGGCGACCGCGAACGGCAAGAAGCTCATGGTCCTTGCCCCTCCCGCCGGACGAGGATCGCCTGATCCAGGAACTCGGTCCAGGCCACCAGGAACGCGCCGCTCACCTCCACCCCGACGGCCACACTGGCGACATCGATCTGGCCGGCTGAGAGCAGGTGACCGGAGATCCCGAGCGGCAGGAAGTCCTTGAAGAAGATGCCCACCAGGACAAGTCCGGCGAGCCCGATGAGGCCATAGCCGGCGGCGCCCACGGCCTCGCCGATCTCGAGCATGGTGTGTGGGGCCACAAACCGCGTCCGCAGATAGCGTCCGGCGAGAAACAGAGCGAGGGGTCCACTGGCCAGGATGACGCCGCCCTGGAAACCGCCGCCGGGAGTGATCTGCCCGTGGACGACGATGTAAACGCCGAGGGCGAGCATGAACGGGACCAGCAGGAGCACGAGGATCCGCAACGCCTCGCTCGCGCCCGCGAACTGGTGCTCCTCGGCCTCCTCGAGGCTGGGACCCTCATGCTCGCCGCGCAGCTCACGCAGGATGAGGACGATCCCGAGCACCGACCCAAACAGGATGAACTCCTCGCCGAGGGTGTCAAAGCCGCGGATGTCGAAGTTCAGTGCGGTCACCAGGTCGGTGGCGTGGCGCAGGCTGACGCCGACGCCATTGAGCACGTTGCCGTAGACGCCGTGGTAGTGGCCGAAGTCGGGAAGACCGGCGAAGCCGATCACGAGCACCGCGCCCAGGCCCGTGCCCGCGACGGCAAACAGCGACAGCCTTGCGCGACGACTCATCAGCCGTCACCGTTGCCGGCCGGCCCGGGTGTTCGGCTGGAGCCGTCGCCGTCCTGGTCATGCTCGCGGACCCGGTCCTGCTCACGGATCTTGCGCAGCGCGAGCAGAATCATCACCGGCAGCCCGACGGTCGACACGACGATCTCCGAGAGCGCCACATCGGGCGCCTGAAAGACGAAGAAGAGCATCGTCAGCGCCAGTCCGTAGATACCGAGCACGATCGTCTGGTTCAACGGGTCCTTGCTGAGGATCACGCCGGAGCCTCCGAGCGCGACCACGGCCAGCGCGGCGATCTGGAGGACGGTCACGGCTCCCTGGCCTCCTCGATGTGCTCACGCCAGTCCCCGTGCTCGCGGATCAGGAGGCTGCGCAGCGTGGACTGGACCATGATCGGCCCGGCGAACACGAGGACCGCCCCCACGAGCAGCGCCTTGTCGCCGATCAGCGAGAACGACTCGCGCACCACTACCGAGACGCCGATGAGCAGGGCGCCGAATCCGGCCAGGCCCACGAAGTGCAAACGGTCATATGCGCTGCGCATGGCACACAGGCCAACCACGGCCAGGAGCTCCAGGAGCCCCCCGGCGACCAGCAGGATCACGGCCGCCACCGCACGCCAACCCATGCCCGTTACCTCTCCATCAACCGGGCGAAGGTCAGCGACCCGATCACCGACATTGGCGCGAAGACCACAGCCAGGTCGATGAAGGGCTGGCGTCGATAGCCCTCGGCGAGCAGCATCAGGATCGTGGTCACAAGCACCGCCGCCACCTCGAGCGCCGCCAGGCCGCTCGGAGGTGAGCCGAACACCGCCACCACGAGGCACGGGATGAGAGCAAAGCCGAGCACGGCCGCCGCGATCTCCCACTCGTTCATCCCAACCCCAGCATGTCGATCGCCTCAGACCCGCCGGTGCGGTGCAGCTGATGGCCGAGCAGGAGCTCGCGCTCGTGATCGAC
>JBAPXO010000877.1:0-2030 GCA_049284255.1 Solirubrobacteraceae bacterium
CGATGCTGCGATCGCGGGCGGCGTCGACGACCGCTTGGAGGTCGGGGTCGGCGATGTAGTCGCCCTGCGCAGCGGTGGCGAGCCACGTCTCGCGGTTGGCATCGAGCCATAGCAGCCAGTGCTCGACCGTTTGGGCGACGCGGTCGTGGAGGGGCCGCGCGGGGTCGACGCGGATCGTCTCGGCGACCTGCTCGCCGAGCTGCTCGACGAGCGTAAGGAAGATGTCGCGTTTGCCGCCCGGGAAGTAGTGGCTGACGAGGGCGGGTGTGACGCCGGCGCTGCGGGCGATCTCGCTGGCTGAGACCACGGCATAGCTGCGTGCGCCGAACAACCGGCGGGCGTGCTCGAGGATCTCCTCGCGTCGTGCCGTGGGGGTGAGGCGGGTCCTGGTCGCCATCGGCAGAGCCTAGCGCTATTGAGAGCAGTTTCAATGGTATTGACAGGACTTTCAATAACTGTTTACATTGCTTTCAATAACTACCAGCGGCGTGCGAGCGCGCTCAACGCGAGGGCATCGGAGGAGACCTGGAATGAGAAAGTCAAGATTGATCGGCGCGGTCGCGGTTTCCGCCGCGTTGGGCGCCGTCGTGGCTACAAGTGGCGTCGCCGCAGCCCACCCGGCACCGGCCGCGCATGAATCCAAGCGAGCCGTCGTCCACTTCCCGGCGAACGGGCCAGGCGGCCAGAACTCGCACACGTGCTTCTGGGGCGTCGCCTACTCACAAGAGACGCGAAACATCATCTGGCCGGACTCGCACACCGACTATCCCGTGTCCACGGACACGATCCCGGCCGGGGGGAAGATCGTGCTGCACGGCCGATTCCCGCACGCGCGGTTCTTCTCGCTGACGGCGTCCTCGCCGCTTGGCGTCCTCCGCGGGCATCTTTACGACGTCGCCATCAAGCCCGATCCGGGGTCGACCAACCCGTTCTTGCCGGGCGCCAACCGTAACGCCAAGCACCGGTCCTACACCGTCACGGTCGTAGACCAGCCTGATCCCGGACCAGGTCACGAACAGCCGAACACGCTGTACGCAGGCATCGCCGGCCAGGCGCCGGGAGCCGGGCCGTTCGTGCTCACCGAGCGCGTCTACCTCCCCGACCGGGGGCGCGACTTCTCCGGTGGCGTGGGTGAGCCGGCCGTCAGCTACGTGGACGCGAACGGAGCGACGTCGACGGGTCAGTCGGCGTGCGCCGCGCTCGACGTCAGGGCTGGCGCGTCGAGCCTGATCAACGTCAACCCCATTCTGTGGCCCGAAGCCAAGATCCAGCAGCTGCTCACGCTCAGCAACCCGCCCGAGCATCCTGCCGTCAAGGATCCGGTCTGGTACAAGTACTTCGGTCCGTCCTGGCTGCTGGCGCCCTATTACGCCGGCACCTCGGACGCGAGCCTGATCTCGACCCTGCCCCTGACCGCGACCGGGCTGGGCGCGAACCCGGCCAACGGATACGTGTTCACCTGGCTTGACCGCAGCTTCGGATCCAACCACAACGGTCACAACATCGCCGTGCTCCACGGCAAGCTCCCGACCACCCCGGCGACGTACGCCGGCGAGTCACGCATGGCGCGCAGCACGCAGATGCGCTACTGGTCAATGTGCAACAACGAGGGTTTGCCCAGCGGCAAGACGACCGGATCCTGTCTCGCCGACGAAGAGGTCCCGATTAACGGGCGACGTGACTACACGATCGTCGTCAGCCTCCCTCAGGACCGCCCCAAGAACGCCACCGACAAGTGTGGTGTGGCCTGGATGAACTGGGGCACGGCCGGCGATGGCTACACCCGGCCCCGATCGACCATGCTGGTCATGCGCAACCTCACGACTACCGCCCACCCGGCATTCCGAAACGCGGTGCAGAACATCGCCAACCCGGCAACCGTCAAGCAGGTGATGGGCGCCTACCTGCCAACGGTGAGCTACACCACGGCGGCCATGTTCCAGAAGCACGGTTGCCAGACCGGCTGAACCGCGCCAGGAACCACTGCGGATTCATCTGGAGGAGCCTTCGAGACGGAGGCTCCTCCAGTG
>JBAPXO010000878.1:0-2009 GCA_049284255.1 Solirubrobacteraceae bacterium
CGGTCCAGAACCTCAGCGGTGGCGGCAATGAGGGCCTCCAAGGGGTCGGCCTCGGATCGGCTGACGATGTAGGTGGGAGTGTCGTCCAAACCGAGCGCCAGACCAGTAGCCGCCTCCAGTGGGCACAGCGGCAACGCCCTCAGCAGATCTCCGCCCGGGTCGCTCATGTCGAACCGGAGTCTGTCAGCGCGATGAGCCGGCCTTCTTCGCCGTTAGCCGCTGAGGGTGCGGTTGAACCGCCGCAGCGCCAGCGGCACGCAGATCGCCAGGATCAGCAGGCACCAGAAGATCATCGCGATCTCGGGGTGATCAAGCTGCCACGAGCCGGTGCTGTGAAAGCCCGGGGTGGTCAGCGACCGGACGGTGGCCACCAGGGCCGAGATCGGATCCCACTGGGCGATCGCCCGGGGGACGGCGTCCATCCCGGCGATCGGGACGAAGGTGCCGGCCATGAAGGTCAGCGGGAGAATGATGATGAAGCCCATCCCCTGCACGGCGTCGGGCGAGCGCACGAGCATCCCGAACAGGACCCCGCACCAGGTGAAGGCGAAGATGCCGAGCCCCATCAGGAGCACGAGCTCGATGGCGTGGGGAACGGTGAGCTCGGGGCTCCAGCCGAGCGCGAGGCCGAACGCGACGGTGATCACGAGGCCGAGGACCTGCTCGCAGAACTGGCCCATCACCTCACCGGTGATGATCGACAAGCGACTGATCGGCATCGAGCGGAAGCGGTCGATGACACCCTCGGCGAAGTCCCCCGAGGTCGCGGTGCCGGCGCCGATCACCCCGAAGGCCAGCGACTGTCCGATGATCCCGGGGAACAAGTAGTCCTTGTAGCTGATCCCGGGCACGTGGATCGCCGACCCGAACACATACAGGAACAGCAGGATGAAGATGATCGGCTGGATCGTCACGTCGAGCAGCCGCTCCGGGACCCGGGGGATCGCGCGGAGGCTGCGCCAGGTCAAGAGCGCGGTATCACGTCCGAACTGCAGGGGGTTGAAAGACGATCGACGGGAAACGGCGATGGCGGTCATGCCGGCACCTCCTCGGTCTCGGGCTCGGTCGTCTGGGCGGAGTGCCCGGTAAGCGCCAGGAAGGCGTCGTCGAGCGTCGGGCGGCGCAGGGCGATCTCATCGACCTCGACGCCCGAGTCCTCGACGGCGCTCGCGACCCGGGCGAGATCGGCGACCTCATCGGGAGCCGAGATCGAGATCGTGCGCTGCTCGCTGATCGGCGTCAGCTCGAAGCGTCCATCCAGGACGCTGAGCAGCTCCTTGAAGGCCTCGGCGTCGGCGGCGACGACATCGACGCGCTGCTGGCCGACCTGGGCCTTGAGCTGCGCGGGGGTGCCAGCCGCCACGGTGCGACCCTGGTCGATCAGGACCACCCGGTCGGCGAGGGCATCGGCCTCCTCGAGGTACTGGGTTGTCAAAAGCAGGGTGACCCCCTCGCTCACGAGCTCCCGGATCGTCGTCCACACGACCTGGCGGCTGCGGGGATCGAGGCCGGTCGTGGGCTCGTCAAGCACGAGCACGTGCGGGCGGTCGATCAGGCTGGCAGCGAGATCGATTCGGCGTCGCTCCCCGCCGCTCAGATTCTTGACTAGGCGGTTGGCGACGTTGATGGCGTCAAAGCGCTCGATCAGACCGTCGGCCAGGGTCCGCGCCTCGGCGGCGCTGCGTCCCCGCAGTCGCGCCATCAGCACCACGTTCTCACGGGCGGTCAGGTTCTTATCGAGCGCAGCGAACTGGCCGGTGAGCGAGATGAGCTCTCGCACCCGCGCGGCCTCGGAGACGACATCGTGGCCGGCGACCCACGCACGGCCGGCGTCGGGGCGCAGCAGCGTGGCGAGCATGCGGACGGTCGTCGTCTTGCCGGCGCCGTTGGGCCCGAGCAGAGACACCACTGTTCCTGTCTCGACCTCGAAGTCGAGGTTCTGGACGGCAACGAAGTCGCCGAAGCGCTTCGTCAGACCTTCGGTTTGGACGGCTCTGTCTGTCATGGTC
>JBAPXO010000879.1:0-6847 GCA_049284255.1 Solirubrobacteraceae bacterium
GCCTTCGCCCACGGGCACGTCCTGCGCGTCCTCACCGCCCGGTGGCTTGAGATGAGCGTCGCCGAGGGGGCGCGTTTCAAGCTCGCGGCCGCGGCCGTCGGAGTGCTGGGATACGAGCACGAAAACCAGGTGATGGAGCAATGGAGCGCATGACAGATGTCATGGGCCATTTCGGCCGCGCGCCACTTACGGTTTGCCGCAGCCGGACTTACGCTGCCGCATATGAGTGTTCCAGCGATTCACAGCGGCGAGCCCGCCATCGAAGTACGCGATCTGCGCAAGTCCTACGGCGACACCGAAGCGGTGCGCGGCGTGAGCTTTGCCGTCGACCGCGGCGAAGTGTTCTGCCTGCTCGGGCCTAACGGCGCGGGCAAGACGACGATCGTCGAGATCCTCGAGGGCTACCGGACGCGGAGCGCCGGCGAGGCACTCGTGCTCGGCATCGATCCGGCCAGCGGATCTCGTGATCTGCGTGAGCAGCTCGGGATCGTGCTTCAGCAATGCGGCGTCCAGAACGATCTCACCGTCGCCGAGCTCGTCGAGATGTACGGCCGGTACTACGTCCGCGGCCGGCCCGTGGACGAGGTGATCGAGCTCGTCGAGCTCACCGAGAGCCGCGATGTCCGCGCCAAGGCGCTCTCCGGTGGACAGCGCCGCCGCCTCGACTTGGCGCTGGCGCTCGTCGGCGACCCCGAGCTGATCTTCTTAGACGAGCCGACCACCGGCTTTGATCCGGCGGCACGCCGTCAGGCCTGGTCGACGATCCGCTCGCTCTGCGACCTCGGTAAGACGATCTTCTTGACGACTCACTTCATGGACGAGGCACAGCATCTCGCCGACCGCGTGGCGATCATGGCCGCCGGCGAGATCATCGCCGCGGGCAGCCCCGATGAACTCGGGGGCCGCGACGTGCGCCCGGCCGAGATCCGCTTCTCGCTCCCGAACGGGTGGTCGCTTAACGATGTTCCCGAGCTGCCCGCGGAGAGTCGCTCGGCCGAGGATGGCCACATCCTCGTGGTCACCTATGAGCCTGTGCCGGCTACGCAGCTCTTGACCACGTGGGCGGTCGAGCGTGACGTCAACCTGCGTCACTTCTCAGTCGCCCAGCCCACGCTCGAGGACATCTATCTGGAGCTCACCGAAGCCGCGGGCGAGAATCCCCAGGTGCAGCAGGAGGCAGCGGCATGAGCATCGTCCCTGAGTCGAGCACCCGGCGTGACATCGGCCTCGTCGGCTGGCAGATCCGCTATGAGCAGCGGGCCTTCTGGCGCAACCGCGGTCGCGGGATCTTCACCTTCGCGTTCCCGATCATGTTCCTGGTCATCTTCGCCAGCCTGGACAAGGGACAGACACTCTCGACACGCGGCGGGATCCCCTACGACGACTTCTTCGTTCCCGGCATCCTCGCCTACGGCGTCATCGCCACAACCTTCATCAACCTGGCGATGAGCACGGCGATCCTGCGCGACCAGGGAGTGCTCAAGCGCATGCAGGGCACGCCACTGCCGCGCTGGGCATACGTCGCCGCCCGGATCGGATCCTCGGTGCTGACCATGGCGGCGATGTCGGCGCTCGTCATCGTCCTGGGAGTTGCGATCTGGGGAGTGAAGCTGCGCGTCGAGGCCCTGCCCGCCTTGATCGTGACCCTGGCGCTCGGCACCGCGGCGTTCACCACGCTCGGGATCGGGATGACGCGCTTCATTCCCAACGCCGAGAGTGGGCCCGTCGTCCTCAACCTGATCGTGCTCCCGTTGACCTTCATCTCCAACATCTGGTTCCCCACCGACACGCTGCCCAAGGCGCTGAAGACGATCGCCGACATCTTCCCGATCAAGGCGCTCGCCGACGGGCTGCAGTTCGTCTTCGATCCCAGAAACCACGGCAGCGGTTTCGACGGCAGCGCCCTGCGCACGCTGCTGATCTGGACCGCGATCGGCATCTGGTTGATGATCAAGTTCCTGCGCAAGCCGGCGGGAGACGTGGTGTGAAGGCGTGGGGTGTGTTCCGGCGAGAGTCGGATCCCTGGGCACGGGGACGGCCGCCCGGGCGGATCAACCTCCTGGCCGGGCTGGTCTGGATCGGCTTCATCATCGTTCCCGTCGTCGACGCGCTGACCAATCCGGGGCGTGGATTCAGACATTGGTTGGTCGTCGCCGCAGCCGTCACCTTCGCGGCGTGTTATGTGTGGCTGATCTCGATCCTGTTCGACGACGGATCGCGTCGCCTCTCCTATGTGCTCACCGCGGTGATGCTGTCGATCACCGTCGTGTTGACCCTGGCGGACCGCTCGAATTGGGGATATCTGTTCTCGTACTGCTCGGCCCTCGTGGCCCTGGTCCTGCCCTCGCCGTTCGGCTTCTCGGCGGTCCTGGCCTGCACCGGCCTGGCCGTCATCTGCACCTCGATCGGCGGAGCGGTGGCGGGTACGGCGTTCGGGTACGGCGCCAGCACCGTCGGCGTCGGCCTCCTGCTGACGCTGCTCCGCGATCTGCGCGTCCGCAACCAGGAGCTCAACGAGGCCCGCGCCGAACTCGCGCGAACGGCGGTGGCCGAAGAGCGCGAGCGGTTTGCCCGTGACCTGCACGACTTGCTCGGCCACTCGCTGTCGGTGATCGCGATCAAGGCAGAGCTGGGGAGACGGCTTCTGCCCGAGCGTCCCGACCAGGCGGCGGTGGAGATAGGCGAGGTCGAGCACGTAGCTCGCCAGGCCCTGGGGGAGGTCCGCGACGCCGTCAGCGGTTACCGCCAGCCCACCCTCAAGGGCGAGCTCCGGGGGGCGCGGGTGGCACTCTCGGCCGCCGGGATCGAGGCCGAGGTCGGGCCCGTCCCCGATTCACTTGACCCGGAGGTTGAGGCCGTGCTCGCGTGGGCGGTGCGCGAGGGAGCGACCAACGTCATCCGACACAGCGGCGCCAAGCACTGCCAGGTCAAGATCAGCGCCACGCCCGAGGCGGCCGGGCTCGAGGTTCTGGACGACGGGACGGGAATGCCGTCCGCTGACGGCCGCACCGGTACCGGGCTGGCGGGCCTCAACGAACGCGCGGCGAGCCTCCGGGGACAGATCGAGGCCGGGGGACTCCCCGGCGGCGGGTTCCGGCTCGCCGTCTCGCTCCCGATCGCCGCCGCGTCATGACCCGAATCCTCGCCTCATGATCCGGATCCTGATAGCCGAGGACCAGGGCATGATCCGCGGAGCCCTGACAAGCCTGCTGGAGCTCGAGCCCGACTTTCAGGTCGTCGCCCAGATCCCACGCGGCGACGAGGTCCTGGCCGCCGCCATGGACCTCAAACCCGACGTGGCCCTGCTCGACATCGAGATGCCGGGCTCAACCGGCCTGGATGCTGCGGAGGTCCTGGCCTGCGCGCTGCCCAGCTGCCGGATCCTGATCCTCACCACATTCGGGCGCCCCGGCTACCTGCGCCGGGCCATGGAGGGGGGCGCGGCGGGGTTCGTGCTCAAGGACGCCCCCGCGAGCGAGCTCTCGGCTGCAATTCGCCGCGCCCTGGCCGGCGAGCGCGTGGTTGACCCGGGCCTAGCCGCGGCCGCCCTCTCCCAGGGCGAGTCCCCCCTGACCCCGCGCGAGCACGAGGTGCTCGCCGCCTCCCGCGACCACGCCACCGTCGCCCAGCTCGCGCAGGCCTTGTATCTGTCTCCGGGGACGGTTCGCAACCATCTCTCCTCGGTGATGCAGAAGCTCGACGCCCGCAACCGGGCGGACGCCGTGAGGTTGGCTGAGGAGCGGGGCTGGCTTTAGAGACGATGTGGGGAGGACCCCAGGGCGGCGGGTTCATCGTGGTTCACCGTTTGGGTCCGATGAACCGGTCGAGCGTGGCCACGTCTGCCTTGCGAGAGACGTAGGTCGTGTTGTCTCCGGCGTTGGTCCATGCCACTCCGAGGCGCTCGCAAGCGGCTCGGAAGATGCCGTGGATGTCGCCGGACCGATTGCTGAACGCGTAACGCGGAGCTGACCAACCTCCGCGCCCGGTGTTCTGGAACCGGCATCCGTCGGACTGGATCAGCCCACGCAGCAGCTGCTCGGGCCAGCGGTCGACGAGTCGTAGCTGCCAGGGGGTGAGAACGATCGGGCGGTCATGCTTCTTGCCCCGAGCGTGCTGCGGAAAGAGGCAGATCCACTGGCGCCAGAACGAGAACACCTCGATGCAATTCGCGCCTTTGGCGAGTTGTGCCGGGGCGCGGCCTCGGACGACGTTGATCGCCGCACGTGTCTCATCGATGATCCCCGGATACGCCGCGTCGAGGTAGATGCGCAGCTTGTAGACGCTTCGTCGGTGCTCGGACAGGCACCCATCGCCCAGGTACATGCCGAGCAGGTAGATGTAGTCGCCGGCCAGCGTGGCGAAATCGTGCGAGGCTCCGCATGTCGGGCACCCCAGCCTCCGGCGCCGGCCAGGTAGCGCCCCGGCCAACCAGTCGCGGACGGTGGAGCGCGGAAACCCGAGACCCCGAGCGATCTCCGAGGCGGTCGCGCCACGTTCAGCCAGCTGCAGCGCGGCACGCACATCCGAATCCGAATGCAACGGGCCCTCCATGCGGCTGAGAGGATTCGAACCTCCACGCCCGTGAGGGCACGGCGACCTGAACGCCGCGTGTCTGCCAGTTCCACCACAGCCGCGCGACGGGGGAAGTTAGCAACACTCTTACGGGGCGCGAAGTCATCATCACGAACATATGTTCGCATGACCTTCGGCGGACCTTGTCGCGACCTACCGCGTGACGCGGATCTCGCGCCTGAGCAACGTCCTGTGGCCCTGGCGCACGACTACGGTGTAGCGCCCTCGTTTCGGCGCGCGCTTGTGGACCTTGAAGATCATCCGGCGCTCGGCGTGTGAGACCTTGGCCAGCTTGTGACGGGCCACCCGACGCTTTTTGTGCATGAGGTCGACCTCGAGCTTCTTGAGCGTGCCGTGGGTCGTGCGCAGCTCGAGCTCGAGGCCGTGGAGCTTGTGCTTGATTCCGAGGTCGCGCAGCTGCAGCCGGATCGGAGGGAGCTTGCCGGGCGTGGTCGACGCGGGTGGCCAGGGCGGCGGGATCCTGCCCGGTCCGGTGACCGAGCACCGCTCGGTCGCGGCGTTATCCCCGTCGGGGGCGAGCGCGGGCAGCTCGGGAAACGTCGGATTGCCCGCCGACATCGCGTCGAGGTCGAGGAAGTCGGTCAGATCATTGGCGTTGGCATCGCGGTAGGTCATCGCCTGGAGATTCCATTTGCGCTCGACCAGGGCGAGGATCGAGGTGTGGTCGTAGACGACGTGGCTGACGTAGCCGGGCTTGGCGTATGGGCTGACGACGATCGACGGGACACGGAAGCCGTACCGGGCGTAGCCGTCGTAGGTCGACTCACCGGGCTGGACCATCGGCGGGATCGAGTCTGGGGCGAGCGCGGCGGGAGGGGGGACGTGGTCGTAGTAGCCGCCGTGCTCGTCGTAGTTGACGATCAGCAGCGTCTGGTGCCAGGCCGGCGAGCTGCCGACGGCCTTGACCACCTGAGCGAGCAGCGCCTCGCCGATGACGATGTTCTGTGGATCCTCTTGGGACTGGGTGTCGTAGTTGGGATCGAGCAGGCTGAAGCTCGGCAGAGCGCCCGAGGCGGCGTCCGAGTAGAACTGGTCGAACGACTTGACGTTGGTGGCGGAAAAGGGTCCGTCGACTGTCGGGTAGAGCTCCATCGTCGCGCCCGTCGGGAAGCTTTCGCAGTAGTCGATCCAACTCACCCCGGCGGCGCTCATGCGCTCGAAGATCGTCCCGTTGGTCGGCGCCGGCAGCGAGGCGTCAGGGACGAGGTTGCCGGGCGAGCCGCCGATGTCATCGGTCATCCCGTTGGCGGTGGCGGCGATCAGGAAGCGGCGGTTGGGGTCGGTCTGGGCAAGCGCACTGCAGAACCAGCGATCGCCGATCGGGAACTTGGTCGCCAGGTCATAGGTGAACGGAAGGTCCTGCCCGGTCCAGTAACCCATCGCGACTGGCCCGCTGTTGGAGATCACGAAGCCGTCGTTGCGGCCGCCGTCGTACTGGATGTGGGACTGCTCCCACTCCTGGGACGGCGCGCCGTCCAGCTGGCACGTCGTCGGCATCCGGAAGGCCCGCAGGGGCTTCCCGTTCGGATAGGGATTTGTGTTGGACGGATAGCCGTCCCCAGCCAGCGTGAAGCCGTCGCCGCGCGGCGTCTGACCGCTTCCGCGCCCGAGCATCCCGAGGAAGTTGTCGTAGGAGTGGTTCTCCAACATCAAAACGATTACGTGCTCGATCTCGGGCAGCGTGTCGGTCCCGACGGCCATCGCTTGCGCCGGCAGGGAATCAGGCAGGCGCATGCTCGAGCGTCCGAGGACGCGCAACGCCTCGGCCTGGGAGGCCATCGGGTGGGATAAGTCAGGCCGTCGCCGGGCCCACGCCGGAAGCGCGCCGAGGCCTCCGGAGAGCGAGGCGCCAACGACCGCTCCCGCGCCCCCGGCGATGAAACTGCGACGTGTCAGGCGCGGATCGGACACCTAGTCTCGGACGCTACCAGTCCGTCACTCCGCTTTTTGTGAAATTTACGAGGCTGCGGGCCACGCTAAGCTGATGGCGCCGGTCGGCGGCGGTGGTCGCCTCCCGGTCCGGCCACATCCCCGCCGCTATCGTCTAGGGGACTAGGACGCCGCCCTCTCACGGCGGAAACCCGGGTTCGAATCCCGGTAGCGGTATTCAAAAACCGTTGATCTTGAAGGCTTTTGGATCTTCGGTAAGCCTCGTGGGTTAGCTGGTGGGTTAGTCGTGATCGCTGGGGCTGTCTGGCGTTCGTGCTGCAGAGAGGCTGCCTGCAGCGGTCCGTAACGTTCTCGTGGTGAGCGC
>JBAPXO010000880.1:0-5181 GCA_049284255.1 Solirubrobacteraceae bacterium
GTCGATCACCGGCCCTTCGGCGGCGGCCGATCCGAGCGCGGCAAACGCCGCCCTGAGCAACCGGTGACATTTGAAGCTGCGGTGGGTGAGCAGGCGGTGAAAGCCGACGGTGACGCCGGTGCCGATCACCACGTAGAAGATCGCGAGGACGAGCAGGTCCTGCCAGACCAGCAGTCCGCTGTTCCAGCCCAGCCACATCCCGATCAGGACCAGGATCGGGGGCGCGGCCGTGACGACGGCGCTCGCCAGCCTATCGACGAGCGGCATCGAGACCGCGCGGACGTCGTCCTGCGTGGTCAAATCCGGAGGGAGATCGGCGGACGCGATCGAGTGCGGTGCTACGGCGGGGGGGTCTTCTGCGACGGTCCCGGCACGGTGCTCCTGGGCGCCCACCGCGACCGCAGTGGGCGAGTCAGTTCCCATGCGTATGCGCCGATGCTACTCGTAAACCCGGCCGAACGTATGAGACTGTCGTCATTTCAGGAGTCCTACCCCTCAGCGCGACGCGCCGAATCGGACCGCGCGGTTCCGGTACGGCCTGTAGGTGCGGCACGGCTCACCTCGCAGGCTCGGACATGGCGGGAGCGCGGTCGGCACGCTGACCCCGGGGACGACGGGCAGGATCAGCCGCGAAGCCAGCCTACGTGAGTGGGCAATAGTCACCTGGGCGCTCGCGCGGGGGCTGGTCTGAGCGAACGCCCAAACCGGCTGATCTCCCCCGGGGGCCGCGATCGTGACCCGGATCCGCGACCCGCGGCGATAGGCGTGACCTTCGTAGTAGAGCGGGACCGTGACCTCCGTGTACCGGCCCGGCACAAGCGGCGCGGCATCGGCCCGTCGCAGGCTCAGCGCGGGCGTCAGGAGGGTGCTCTGACGACGATCCAGCCGGCGCTCACGCGTCCTCAGCCAGCCGTCCTGGACGAAGGTCTCCTTACCGTCGGGCCTGACCTCGGAGACCGTGGCCTGGAGATCGACGCTCGGCGCCGAGGCCCGGAGCCACAGCTGTACCGCGCCCGCCCCGATCACCACGGTGTTGGAGGTGAGCGGGGCACTCAGGTAGGAGGCGGCGGTGCCCGGCGGATTCTGGTCCCAGTGATAGGTGGGAGTCGCCGTCCACAGGCCGCCCGGGCTGCCGTCATCGGGGCCGGTGAAGCTCGTCATTGGCCGTGCACGCGGGCGCCAGGCGAAGCTGTCGCCACGGGCCTGGCGCGGCCGGGTAGGAGTCAGCCTCCCGCCCGCCGAGAAAAACCACGAGCGGGCCCGGGTGCGCGGGATCGGCCAGCGGCTGAACGAAGCCTCGAACCCCGGATAGGGTGCTCCGGGACTGGGGCCTCCGGCACCGTTGTCAAACAGGACGCGGATCGGCTTCAGGCGCTGGAAGGCCGCAAGTGCCGACGCGTAGTCGGGGCTGGCCTGGATGGGATCCGGCGGGAGCGTGACGCCGGTGACCCCCGTCGCGCCCGCGAACAGGCTCGGCGCGAGTGCCTTGACGGCCGCCGAGAGATGGGGCGCACGATGCGCGACGTAGAGCTCGAGGAAGTCGTACCAGCGGTTAAAGGTCCCGGGGTCCAGTGAGTCGGCGTGCGTGCCGTTGGTGAACGTGAACCACTTGCGCCTGGTCTGAGTGAAGCGCCCGGCGAGCTCGGGGCAATGGGCGCCCGTCTGCTCGTCGGTGAACTGGCACGCCAGGAACACGGGCACGTGAATCCGGTGCACGAACGTGTCGGGGTTCAGGGGATCGGCGACCGCGGGGATGTAGTACGAGTTGGCGCGGATCTGGGCGACCACGCTGGGTGCCTCGCCGTGCAGCACCTGGTTGGCTTGGCACGTCTCATCGCCGGCACGGATCCGTGCCAGCGCCCACGGTTGGCCGCCACGCGACGAGGCCGGAAGCGCGTCATGAGCGCGCTGCTCTCCCCACGACTGCGCGAACCCGGTGTTGAGAATCCCGCCCGGGTAGAGGGTCGTGGCGGTGTTGTCGATCGTCGACAGCGGAGCGATCGCGGCCAGGTGGGGCGGGTCGGTGGCGGCCACGAACGGCTGACTCATGCCGCCGTAGGAGAGCCCCATCATCCCCACCCGGTGTCCAAGTACCCAGGGCTGGCGGGCGACGGTCTCGATCGCGTCATAGCCGTCGAGATCCTGGAGACGCTCGAAGAAGTCAAACGACCCGCCCGAGCAGCCGGTGCCCCGCATGTTGATGTCGACGACGGCGAACCCGAGCAGGGTTCCGACCTGGCTGATCCCGCTCTGGGCGCCGGCGGGGTCGGCGTAGCCGTAGCCCCCGTACTCGATCAGCGTCGGGTAGGGCCCCTGGTCGGCGGGGCCGGGAAGCCGCACGTCGATCGCCAGCTCGGTCCCGTCACGGGTGCGCAGGTAGCCGTAGCCCCCGGCCGGCAGGCGCTGGTTGTAAATCCGGGTGTTCGGAGGAGCCGCCCGCCCGCTGATCACGGTCAGCGGCCCCGAGCGCGCCGAGCGCGTTCGCACCCGGTAGCCGCGGCCCGGGCGCACCTCGCGAAACACGACGCCCCCCAGCGAATCGGCTCGTCTTCGGGCTACGGTCGCGCCGCGGCGGTTGACCAGCGAGACCGGTTGGCGGCCACGTAGTCCGGTGGCATAGACCTGGTCGACGCTGCCATCCGCCGACAGCGCTGGTCGTTCATCGCCGGCGCGCGCCGACGCCGGGGTCGGCGACAGACCCGCCACGCCCAGCGCGGACACGACAACGGTCGCGCACGCGACCCTCACCCACCCCAACCTCATACCCCCAAAACTACCGACCCACGGTGCGCACCAGGTCCCGGGCGCTCCCGGGAACCGGCGTGAGCAACTCGCGAACCTGCGAGAGCCCGGCACGCAACTCCTGATCGCCCACCTCGACGGGCAGCATCGAGTCCTGGAGTTCAGCGATCGCTTGATCGGCGTCCTCGCCCTCCTGGGCGGCGCGTTCGATCAGCTCGCGGACCGACTGTGACTGCATGCCAGGGGAATGAGCGTCGAACGTGCGCCCGGGCAGGCGCGACCGGCTGGCGAACTCGGAGTACGTGCGCTGCGCTCGTCCATAGGCCGCCTGGACGGGGCGAAAGAGCCGTGCCTCCAGGACGTCGCCGGTGTGTTCATCGAGCTGCTCGTAGGCCTCGCCCAACGACGCCAGTGCCTGCGCGATGTGCTCGATCGCGACCGCAAGGTCGTCCAGCACCTTCTCTCGGCCTTCCGCAGTCGTGTATGCCATCGCTGTGAGAAGAGACTAGTTGCCCGAAGTGTCGAAATTGCGAAGCGTCGATCGACGCCGGGTTAAGACTGCCCCTCCCCACTACCGAAAGGCAACCGCCAGCAATGCGATTCATGATGATCATGAAGCCCAACGTCTCCGACGAGAACTGGACGCCCGGCCCCGAGACCCTGGCCACGATGGGCAAGTACAACGATGAGCTCACCCGTGCCGGGGTCCTTCTGACACTCGATGGCCTGGCGCCGCCGGCCGAGGGCGCCCGGGTCTCGTTCGCGGCCGGGAAGCCATCGGTGACCGACGGCCCGTTCACCGAGTCCAAGGAGCTGATCGGCGGCTACTGGGTGATCCAGGCTTCCTCCATGGAGGAGGCGATCCAGTGGGCCTCCCGGTGTCCAGCGGGCGACGGTGACGTCATCGAGGTGCGCCGGGTCGCCGAGGCGTCTGACTTCGACGCGTGAGCCCGGGAGCCGGATCTGGTCGGGCCGCAGATCGCGACGCGGCGCGCGTGATCGAGGCGGTGTGGAGGATCGAATCCGCCCGCGTGATCGGCGGCCTGGCCCGGCTCGTGCACGACGTGGGGTGGGCCGAGGACCTCGCCCAGGACGCCCTCGTGGCCGCGCTCGAGCAGTGGCCGGCGGCAGGGGTTCCCGACAACCCCGGCGCCTGGCTGATGGCGACGGCCCGCCATCGAGCGATCGACCAGCTACGCCGGCGCCGGATGGCCGAGCGCAAGCACGAGCAGCTGGGCCGGGAGCTCGAGCTCGCTCAGCTCGCGGACGGTGCCGCCGTCACCGCCTCCGCCGAGGATCAGATCGGCGACGACCTGCTGAGCCTGTTGTTCGCCACCTGTCATCCCGTCCTCTCGCCCAAGGCACGGACGGCTCTGACCCTGCGGCTGTTCGGGGGACTCGAGACCGCGGAGATCGCCCGCGCCTTTTTGGTCTCGGAGTCGACCATCGCCCAGCGCATAGTCCGGGCCAAGCGCACGCTGACCGAGGCCCGGGTCCCGCTGGAGGTGCCCTCGGGCGATGAGCTCGCGCCTCGCCTGGCGTCGGTGCTCGAGGTCATCTACCTGATCTTCAACGAGGGCTATGCGGCCACCGCGGGCGAGAACTGGATGCGTCCGGCACTCTGCGAGGACGCCCTGCGGGTCGGGCGAATTCTCGCCGAGCTGCTCCCGCGTGAAGCGGAGGTGCACGGCCTTGTGGCGCTCATGGAGATTCAGGCGTCTCGCGCCGGGGCTCGGCGGGGACCGGACGGCGAGCCGATCCTGCTCGGCGACCAGGATCGACGGCGGTGGGACCGGGTTCTGATCACGCGCGGCTTTGCGGCACTGAAACGCGCGGAGGATGTCGGGGGTCCGCTAGGCCCCTACGGCCTGCAGGCGGCGATCGCCGCCTGTCACGCTCGCGCGCTGGACCCCGCGGACACCGACTGGCAGCGGATCGTCGCCCTCTATGACGCCCTCGCGCAGCTCGCCCCCTCGCCGGTGGTCGAGCTCAACCGGGCGGTCGCCGTCTCGATGGCCTTTGGCCCGCAGGCGGGTCTCGAGCTCGTCGATGCCCTCAACGACGGGTCCGCGTTGACCGACTACCACCTTTTGCCCAGCGTGCGCGCCGATCTGCTGGCGCGCGTAGGACGGACTGACGAGGCTCGCCAGGAACTGTCCCGAGCGGCCGCGATGACCGAGAATGCATCGGAGCGCCGGTTGCTCGCGCGGCGCTCCGCAGAGCTGGATTAGCGTCGCGTCAGCCCGCCCGCGCCTGATTCAGGGCGGGGGTCGACGCCCGGAAACAGCTCCAGGAGTTGCTCCACCGCGCCGCGGTCGCCGTCCACCTGCATCATGCCGTCGGCGATCGCGCCGGCCAACGGCCGCCCGTGCCATAGCACCGCCGCCATGGTCCCGGTGTCGGTGTGGATCGAGGCGTCGGCAGACGCGTCGAGCCCGC
>JBAPXO010000881.1:0-4365 GCA_049284255.1 Solirubrobacteraceae bacterium
GCGTTGATGTGGGCAGTGGAGAGAATTCCCCAATTGACCATCACGCCGCCCCTCCACTCCCGACGGCCAAATCAGGCCTACCTCGGTGACGGGCCGCTTTCAACGCCATTGACCAGGAGAATGAGAAGGAGATGGTTGGGCTGAAGAATGTCGCCGACTACGAGCGGGAGAGTACCGCGTGAGTAAGAGCGTGAAGGCGTTCGCGCCCGGCCGGGTGAATCTGATCGGTGAGCACACGGATTACAACGAAGGGCTGGCGCTGCCGTTCGCGATCGGGGACGGCGTCACCGTCACCGCCGCGCCGTCATCGGATGACCGGATCCACGTCTTGGCAGCGGATCTCGACGCCCGCGACAGCTTCGCCGTGACCGAGCCACCCCCGACCCGCGGCTGGCGAGCCTTCGCGCGGGGAGTTGTGTCCGAGCTCGGCCGGGCGGGCGCGGGGCTCGTCGGCACGCGGCTCGAGATCCGGGGTTCGGTCGCGCGGGGATCGGGTCTCTCCTCCTCGGCCGCCCTCGAGGTGGCGCTCTGCCTGGCGCTGCTCGCCGTCGGCGACGCCGATGTTCCGGATCGGCTGGACCTGGCCCGGATCTGCTCACGCGTCGAGAACGAGTGGGTCGGGGCGAGCACCGGCCTGCTTGACCAGATGGCCTCGCTCTACGGCGAGCGAGACCGGGCGCTTCAGATCGACTTTCGATCGCTGGAGGTCACACCGGTGAAGCTCGATCTTGGCGACTACTCGCTGGTGACCGTCGATTCCGGCCAGCGCCACGCCAACGCCGCCCGAGGCTCGGACGGCGGCGAGGATGGCTCGGGCTACAACCAGCGCCGCCGCGAGTGCCGGGAGGCATGTGAGCGCTTGGGGATAGCCAGCCTGCGTGACGCCACCCTAGAGATGGCGGCCGGGCTTCCCGAGCCGTTGGCCGACCGGGCCCGGCACGTGATCTGCGAGAACGAGCGCGTCCGCGAGACGGTGAGGGCGCTCTCGGACTGCGAACTGGAACGAGTTGGAGAGCTGCTCAACGAATCGCACGCCAGCCTCCGGGACTGCTTCGAGGTCTCGACCGACGCCGTCGAGGCAACCGTGCGGCGGCTGCGGGAGGCCGGGGCGATTGGCGCCCGGATCGTCGGGGGCGGCTTCGGCGGCAACGTCCTCGGCTTGTTCAGACCGGGGACCCACCCTCCGGAGGATGCGCTGGAGGTCTGGCCTGGTCCGGGCGCCCACCTGATGAATTAGCATCGTCTGGCCGGTAACGTCAGCCGCTCCGCCCGAGCCGCTAACGCCGATCGATGACTGCCGTCCTCCCGCACGCTGACGCAAAAGCTCCGCCGTTGCTGCTGGAGGCATCCGGGCTGAGCGTGAGCTTCGGCTCTGTCCGGGCGCTCGCCGACATCGACCTGACGGTCCGACCGGGCGAGCTCGTCGCCGTGGCGGGCGAGCCCGGAGCCGGTAAGACGACGCTCGTGCGCTGCATAGCGGGAGACGTCACCCCGGGGAGTGGGGATGTCCTCATCGCGGGCGAGAAGGTTCCCGACGATCCCGCGGCCGCCGGCCGGCGGGGGATCGCCGTCGTCTGGCAAGACCTCGCGCTGTGCGACAACCTGGACGTTGCCGGCAATGTCCTGCTGGGGCTCGAGACCCGAAGGCTGATGCTCTCCAGGTCCCGGTTCCACGCGGCCGCCGCGTCGCTTCTGAGCGATCTCCAGATCCCGATACGTGACACCACGCAGCTCGTCGGCTCGCTGTCAGGTGGGCAACGTCAGCTGGTGGCGATGGCCAAGGCGCTCAACCGCGATCCCCGGTTGCTCGTGCTCGACGAGCCCACGGCCTCGCTGGGATCGGCCGAGACAGCTCACGTGGAGGCGTTGATCGCCCGCGCGCTGGCGCACGGGACCTCGGTGCTACTCGCCAGCCGCGACATCGAGCAGGTATTCCGCATCGCTGACCGGATCGTGGTCCTGCGCCACGGACGGGTGGTGGCCGAGCTGGATCCACGCGATACCCATCCCGATGACCTTACGGCGCTCCTTTCCGGTCAGCAGGTGGACTCCTCGGCCCGCCGCCAGCTCACCCGGCTGCATGGGCTTGCCGATCGCCTGGAGTCCGCCGACCCGTCGTCGAGCCTGTCTCTGATCCTGTCGGCGCTCGGGGCCGCCCTGGGCAGCGAGAAGGTGTGCATTCACGTCGTCAAGGACGGCTCGCTCGTCTGTGACGCCGCGCTGGGCTTCGGGGCCTTCGATCGGGCGGCATGGTCGAGGCTGCCGATCGGCTCGGGGGGCGGACCCGCTGGCCAGGCCGCAGCCGCCCAGGAGCGGGTCGTCGACGCCGACGTGCGCTCCAGCGGCGCCTGGTCGCGGTTCGGGGAGGTTCCCATGGACGGAATCGCCAGCGCGTGGTCGATCCCCGTGGCCGGCCCGTCCGGTGTGAGCGCGGTGATCACCGTGTTCACGTCTGACTCCGGGGCGCCCCAGCGCGACGAGCTCGACCTGCTCACGCTCTATGCCGGATATGCGGCAAGCGCGGTCGAGCGAGATCGGCTGCTCGACCAAGCGACGTCGCGAAACCGGGTGCTGGAGACGATCCGCGAGATGCTTCAGACGCTCGCCGGACCCGTCACGGTGGCAGCCGGGCTCGAGACGGCGCTCGACGCACTGCGCGGGGGCCTGCAGGCCGAAGAGGTGGGGCTGCTGACCGGGCACGGGCGCCAAGAGACGCGGTGGCGAGCCTATAGCGGCGTTCGTGGGACGGATCCGGCGGCGATGTCTGAGCTGCTCGTAACGGCCTCCCTGCGGGCGCTCGCTGACGAGCGCCGTGACGGCTCGGTCCGCCGTTACGACTCGGACGGGCGGCGCGCCCTCGCGGTCCCCTTCATGGCGCCGATCGGCCCCGGAGCGCTGGTGGCCACATGGACCGGACCGCGGATGACTGGGGAGGAGACGGCGCTGATCGAGGACGCTGCCCATTCCCTGCGCCTCGCGCTGGAGCGCGAGGAGGCCGCTCTGGCCAATCAGGAGGCGGCGGCGCTCCGGCGCTCACGCGAGCTCCAACGAGGCTTCCTGTCCAGGCTCAGCCATGAGTTGCGCACGCCGCTGACCGCGATCCGGGGTTATGCCTCGAGCCTGATGCAGCCCGACGTCACGTGGGACGGTGACTCCGAGCAACGCTTCCTGGACCGGATCGCCGCCGAATCGGCCCGGCTGGGCCGGCTCGTCGACGACCTACTCGATTTCTCGGCTATCGAGTCGGGGGTCATGCGCCTCCAGCGCGACTGGTGTGACATCAGGCTCGTCGCCGAGGCCGCCGTCTCGTGCCTGCCGGGCGAGCAGCCGGCCTTGGTGTCGATCGACTGCGACCCGTCGCTGCCTCCGGTATGGGCCGACCACGACCGGCTCGAGCAGGTCTTCGTCAACCTGCTGACCAACGCGCTGCGCCACAATCCTCCGGGAACCCGCGTCAGCGTCACGGCGCACGAGGCGGTCTGGAACCCCCCGGGCTCCTTGAGCGAAGGGCCGATGACCCCGGCCATGCCCGCCGAGGTCGAGATTCTGGTCGCCGACGATGGATTGGGGTTTCCCGCCGAGCTGTCGCACGCTCCCTTCGATACGGCACGCCGGCAGCGGTCACCGAGCTCCGGGGCCGGGCTTGGGTTGTCGATCACCCGAGGGATCATCGACGTCCACGGGGGCCAGATCATGCTCGACGGCGGGCCGGCCGGGACCACCTTCAGGATCCGGCTGCCGGTCGAAGCGAATGCCGGCCCCGGGGCCGCCAGCGATGATCAGGACGCCAGCCCCGACTACGAGCGCGTGACACCCCCGCGCGGCGCGCCGCTGCCGTCGCTGACCACGAGCGGCGATGGCTGACCCGGGCAGTACGCGGGCGCTGGTCGTCGAGGACGATCCCAACATCGTCGACCTGATCCGCTCCAACCTCGCGGTGCGCGGTTTTGACACCGTCGTGTCCAGCGATGGGCTGCGAGCGCTGCAGCTGCTCGAGACCGAGGAGCCCGACATCGTGCTTCTCGACCTGATGCTCCCTGCGGTCGACGGCTTCAAGCTATGCCGCGAGATCCGCGAGCGCTCGGCGGTAGCCGTGATCGTGGTATCGGCCCGGGGCGGGGAGCGTGACAAGGTCAATGCCCTGAACATGGGGGCCGATGACTACATGACCAAGCCCTTCAGCGTCGAGGAGCTGCTGGCCCGGATCACCGCCAATCTCCGGCGCACCCGCGCCGCCGACGCCGCCGAGCCGGGGCCACCGGTGATCACCGTGGGCGACGTCGTCATCGACCTCGCCAGCCAGCAGGTCACCAAGGAGGGCACGCCGGTCCATCTCACGCCGACCGAGTTCGCGCTGCTCCGCGA
>JBAPXO010000882.1:0-3342 GCA_049284255.1 Solirubrobacteraceae bacterium
GCATGGGCGTGGATGTTCCCATCTATCCGTTCCGTTTGCGCAACATAAGGATGACTTACTGCTATGACATCCGCAAGAGCCTGGGCCTGGGCTATCTCCCGCGGTACGGACTCCGTCGGGGTATCCGCGAGACGCTCGACTGGTACGAGGCAAACGAGTGGATCTGACAAGTGTGGGGAAGGAACCAAAGCGCGGGCAAGTGAGTTTTGAGATCCGCACGAACTGCCCGTTCTGCTATGGCGACATCGAGCATCGCTTCAAAGGCATCGCAGATCGGCTGCAGACTACCTCGCAGACGTTCGCGGTAGATGAGTGCGTGACATGCCAAGCCGGGATGCTCAACCCCGCTCCAGCCGGCGACGTTTCGAGGTTCTATCCGCCTCACTACCTGTCGGGGGAGGGCTCTGAACCGACTCAATCACGACGGTTCGATCTCGAGCGCTGGTACCGGTACAACCAGTACAGATACGACTTCAAGTTGCTGGAGATGGCGACTGGCACGAGCATCGGCTCCACGGCGTCATACGTAGACCTTGGCTGCGGCAGCGGCGAGCGAGTCACGTTTGCCGCCGACCAAGGCTGTCCGCGGACAGTCGGTGTCGACAAGTTCGACTTTGCTAAGAGCGCGGCACAGCGGCGCGCCGATCTCGTCAATTCCGATTTGCTGGACTTCGCTCCGGACGAGAGGTTCCGGACGGTTTCCATGTTTCACGTTCTGGAACACCTCCCAGATCCGGTGAGGATTCTGGCGCACATCAAGAACCGCGTCCTCGAGCCCGGCGGAGACCTCATCGTCCAGGTGCCGAACTACGGGTCGCTCGAGGCACGCTGCTTCCGGGGCCGTTGGGTTGGACTCGACGCCCCGCGACACTATTGGCATTTCAATGGCGAGGTCCTGCGCCGGCTGCTCACGGAGCAGGGATACGTCGTACGCGCGGTCTATCAGCGCAACGCGCCGTTGCACCCCGTCACCATCGTGTCCTCGCTGTTTCCATCGCTCGACGTCCAGAGGATCTGGGTCAACCGTTCCCGCGGCGCGGCTTATCTGCGGCGCATGATGGCCCTGTGGGCTGCTCTGACCGTCCTCTCCATCCCCCTGTGCGTGTTGGAGAACCTCGCCGGGCGGGCATCGATGCTCACCGTAGTGGCCTCCGCGGGATAGGTATCGGGTGCCGAGCTCAGACCCCAGCTTGCTCGACGCGGTAGTCGCCGCGGCGAACGCGCCATCCGACGAGGGGCACGCAGACCAGCGCATAGAGAAGAGCCGCCAGAAGCGCGGTGATCGTGAGAATCAGACCGGCTGCAGCCGCGGGGGCGAGGCTGTCATGCCCGAAGATGATCAGCGGTGCTCCGGCCGTGCCGGCGCTCGGCCCAGTCAGCAGACTCGAAAGTACTCCCGCTGTCACGAAGGTCGCGGTCGCCTGCAAGAGTGAGGGATGAAGTCCCGTGGCGTTCAGGACAAGGAGCGTCCGGACGATCTGGGACGCGAAGATGATTAACGACCACCCGAGCACCACCAGGCGCTGGCGCGAATGCGCGAGAATCTCGAGCCCGCGAAAGGCCACGTATCGCTCGAGTCGTTGGCGCATCACCAGGGCGACGGCGAGTACGCCGAGGGCTCCGGCTACCGCCAGAACCGGCATCCACCACTGAAGCTTGAGCGCGCTCGCGCTCACGACGATCAGTATTGCTGCAAGTAGACCCTCGATCAGATACGTCGACGCGTCGACCATGATCATCTGTGGGATCGTGGGAGCCCGCCCGCGGTCGAGCCGCTTGAGTACGGTCGCGCGAACCGGGCTTGCCACGTAGTGGTTAATCGTCCCGACTACGAACGCGGCGGCGCTCGCAGGATGGATGTCTAGTCTGCTGGGGCGATCTCCCATGGCGGTCAGGCAGGCGACCGCCGACTCGCTCCGCGCGAGCAGTGCGATCAGGGCAAGCAGCGTCACCGCCACCAGAGTCGTCACCGGCGTGCGCCGGGCGGCCTGGGCTATTTCCCCACCGTGCTCGACGATGACATACGCGACGACCGCCAGGAACACCGCTGGCCCCACGGTCGAGATCGCGACTCGGCGAGCCCGGTTACGCCCGATCGCAGGCACCGCGGTCAGGGCTCCATGCCG
Source organism: Solirubrobacteraceae bacterium (assembly GCA_049284255.1). GTDB lineage: Bacteria > Actinomycetota > Thermoleophilia > Solirubrobacterales > Solirubrobacteraceae > Palsa-465. The sequence continues at coordinate 2,127 of JBAPXO010000882.1, forward strand.
TGGGGCGCGAATTCCTCGTCGGTGACGTGTTGATCGTCAGCGTGCCCGCGCAAGGCCTCTCCGTTCGAGGACGTCTCCGCTAGACGTCGCCGCTGCTCCAAGAGGGAAAGTCGCTGCGCCAAGACTCTCGTCTGATCGGACAGCCGAGAGACGGCCGCCGAAAGATGAAGGAGCACAAGGAGGAGGAAGCCGAACGCGATGACGAACAACGCGTTGGGCGGGTAGTAGATGCCCACAGCTTTCGAGAGCGTGTTCAAGAGGTCCTTCCAGACCGCGAGAACCAACAAAACGAGTGCCGCAGCCATCCACACCAGTGCGTAGCGCTCGCGAAGGTGGCGGCGCCTAACCAACTCGAACACCGCCACGAAGACGACCACGGCGAACGCTATCGAGACGAGCTGGACGCGAAAGTGCATTCTCAGACCTGCCGGCTTGCCGAGACGGGGGCCGGGTCGCCCGGCTCGAGCACTGTTCGGCGGCGCATCATCCCGACCAGCAGCGCCAGCGAGACCTTGATCATGTAATACAGCGAGCGCGGCTTGGTTATCGACGAGCGACCCGAGCCCCGCAGCTGCATGCGCACGGGCACCTCGGTCATCCGGAGCCGATGCTCATGCAACATGAGGATCGCCTCGACTTCGGGGTAATCGTGCGGGTAGTCGAACGCGAACAGAGACATCGCGCGCCGGTTGTAGAGCCGGAAGCCCGATGTCGGATCGCTGACTCGCTCACGCAGAATCATCCGCAGGGCGAACGCGAACAGATGGACGCCCGTCCGTCTACTGATGGGAGCCGGGTACTCATGCTCCCCGGAGAGGAAACGCGAGCCACAGACCATGTCGAGAGTGGGATCCGTGTCAAACGCCGCGACTAGCTTGTGCAGCTCGGCCGCTTGGTGTTGGCCGTCGCCGTCGACCTGCGCCACGTAGTCATAGCCGTTCTGGACGGCGTACAGAAATCCGGTTTGTACAGCGCCGCCGATCCCAAGATTGAAAGGAAGCTGGATCAGTGTTGCGCCCGCGGCCATTGCCTCCTGGGCGGTGCTGTCGGTCGACCCATCGTCAACCACCACGACATCGAATCCCTCGGCCGTCTCGCGCAGGGAGCGCACGACCCCAGCAACCGAACCGGCTTCGTTGTATGCGGGGACGATCGCGAGAAACCGTCTGTTCTCAGATTCCATCGGCGGTTTGGATTATGGCGTTGAGGTCGGAGG